>NZ_JAROKN010000050.1:0-19899 GCF_029455255.1 Arthrobacter vasquezii
CGCTGGCGGCAGCCCGGCAGACGACGGCGTCGGTTCACTGTTCACGGTCACACAGGAAACGGTACTTGATCAGGGAAAAACTCTGCAGAAATAGCACAGCCAGTCGCGCGGGGGTGGAGAGTGAGGCGGCTGCGCTTGCGGCCGGTAACGCCACGCCTGCCATGATTGCCGCGCTCGATAGCACCCTCGAGGCCTTCGACGCCGCCGGCAACCACGCGGCAACGGCGGTCTCCTGCGACTTCGCGTTCCACCGGGCTGTGGCCGAGGCCAGCGGAAACTTCTACTTCGTTGACGCGCTGCTGTCACTGGGGCCCGCCATGATTGCGATGCCGCCGGAGCGTCTTGAACCAGCCGACGACGGCGGCCAGTCAGAGCGGTTGCAGCGCGTCGCCGCGGAGCATCGTGCGGTACGCAACGCGATAGCTGCGGGGGATTCACTGACCGCCGCCGCTGCCATGCGGCTGCACCTGGTCAACTCGCGGTCCCGGCTGGGCCAGGAGTCCGGCTCCTAGCTCGCCGTACGATGGACGCATGACCAAAAACCCAGAAACCATCCGGATGTACGGGGCCGACTGGTGCCGTGACTGCATCCGCACCAAGCGGCAGCTGGATGAACTCGGCATCAGCTACGAGTACATCAACCTCGTTGAAACGCCGGATGCCGCTGAAGAAGCCAAGAGCATCTCCGGCAGGACCAACATTCCGGTAGTGGTGTACCCGGACGGCGCGCACCAGGTCGAACCGACCAACCCTGACGTCGAGGCGAAGCTTCGCGAGCTGAACCTGCTCGGTTAGTCAGTCGCGGCCGTCCGGCTTCACCGCGAGTACCGGGCGGTCAGCCTGCAGGAGGATGCGCTGCGCGTGTGAGCCCATGATGAACTTGCCCACCTGCGTGCGCTGGCGAAGGCCGATCACGATCAGCGAGACGTCGTGTTCGACCGCGAGCTCGAGGATTTCGTCCGCGAGGTCATCCCTGTGGGAGGGGCGAAGAACGCGCGCGGTGATGCCGGCGTCGGCGGCTGATTTTTGCAGCCGCGAAAGGTCTTCGTCACTGGCAACCGACTTGTCCACGCGGGAGCCCTCGCGCACGGAGTTGACGATCAGCAGCTCCTCGCCGCGGAGCTTCGCCTCGGTGATTGCTGCTGCGACGGCCGCTTCGCCGACGGGTGTGGGCACGTAGCCGACCATGATGCTCATGGGTTCTCCTAGAAGTGTGCGATTAGGAATCTGCGTTAACGCGGGTGGTGTCGCGCTGGCGGCGGGCCAGGGCGGACTTGATCATGGGGCCCACTGCTACCAGGACGAAGATCACCAGCAGGGTGGCCGAGATGGGGCGGGTGAGGAAGCCCGAGACGTCGCCTTCGAGTACCAGCAGCGAGCGGCGGAGGTTCGACTCGAGGAGCTCACCGAGCACGAACGCCAGAACCAGCGGCCCGGGCTCGAAGCCGAACTTCTTCATCAGATAGCCGAGCGCCCCGAAGAGCACCACGAGCAGCACATCGAACATTGAATTACGGATGGTGTACGCGCCGAGGATGGTGATCAGCGCCGTGATAGGGGCGAGGATGGCGGCCCGAACCCGCAGGATCTTCACGAACAACCCCACCAGCGGGATGGACAGGATCAGGAGCAGGATGTTCCCGATGTACATGGAGTTCACCACGCCCCAAAACAGCTCCGGGTCTTCGGAGATCAGCTGAGGTCCAGGGGTGATGCCGTGGATCAGCAGCGCGCCGAAGATGATGGCCATCGTGGCGTTGGCCGGGATGCCAAGCGTGAGCAGCGGGATAAAGGAGCTCGTCGCAGCCGCGTTGTTGGCGGTCTCCGGTCCGGCTACGCCCTCGACGGCACCTTTGCCGAAGCGGGAGGGGTCCTTGGCCCGCTTCTTCTCCACCGCGTAGGACACCATGGAGGAGATCGTTGCCCCTCCGCCGGGAAGGATGCCGAGGAAGAAGCCCAGGACGGAGCCACGGCCGATAGCGCCGGAGGATTTGCGCAGGTCCGCACGGGAGGGCCACACATTGGCAACCTTCGCCGGTGCGCTGACCGCCCGGTGGCGCTCCTCAAGGTTGTAGAGGATCTCGCCGATTCCGAACAGACCCATCGCAATGGGTACGAAGTCGATGCCGTCGGCGAGGCTCAGGTTACCGAAGGTGAACCGTTCGGCGCCGGTGAAGACGTCGCGGCCGACGGTCGCCAGTAGCAGGCCGACGGCGGCGGCGATGAGTGCCTTGATCTTGGTTCCACCGCTGATGGTTGCAACCAGCAGGATGCCGACAAGCGCCAAGGCCGTGTACTCCGGCGGGCCGAAGTCGAGCGCGAAGCTGGCTACGAGCGGCGCCAGGAAGGTGAGGCCGATAATGGCGACCGTCCCGCCGATGAATGAACCGATGGCCGCGATGCCCAGGGCGGTTCCGGCTTTGCCCTGCTTGGCGAGGACGTAACCGTCAAACACGGTCACCACGGAGCTCGCCTCGCCGGGAAGCCGCAGGAGGACGGAGGTGATGGTTCCGCCGTATTGGGCGCCGTAGAAGATGCCGGCGAGCATGATGATCGCGGTGACGGGGTCAATGCCGTAGGTCAGGGGCAGCAGGATCGCGATGGTTGCTGCGGGGCCGAGGCCCGGCAGTACGCCGATGAGCATGCCGATGACGACGCCCATCAGGCAGTAGAGGAGGTTCTGCGGGTCCAGCACCACGCCGAAGCCGTTCAGAACCGGGTCGAAGAAATCCATGGTGGGTCCTTTGGTCCGTCAGGTCTTAGAACAGGTGGGGGATGGACGTCCCCAGACCCAGGATGAAGATGGCGTAGAAAGCGGCAACAACGAGCACTGAATAGAGAGTGGCTGAACGCCAGGTCTCGCCACCGAGGAACTTCATCCAGACGAAGCACAGCAGTAGCGCCGGAATCTCGAAGCCGATGACCGGCATCAGCCACACCATGGCCAACAGCGTGACGAAGCCGAAGCCTGCCATGCGGGACAGCGGGGAGAATCTTTCGCCGTCCACACCCCCGCGCCGGCCGACAACCAGCTGCGCGAGGGCGAGGACGGCGATGATGAGACTGATAATGAACGGCCACGTCCCGGGGCGTGGCTCGCCCGGTGTGCCCAGGCCGAGACCAACAGCAATGACCATGCCTGCGACGCCGACGCCGGCCGCCACGAGTGAGGCGGCAAGGTTGGCCGTGGAGCCCGACGGCGGTGGAGAATCTGCCGCCCATTCGGCGGCGAGTTCCTCCGGCGTCAGATCTGGAACACCAGGGACATCGGTGCCTGTGCTTTCGGCTTCGAAGTCGTGATTCCGCTTCATGGTGATGCTCATTTCAGCTGATGGTCTCGGCTGGGACAGGAAACGGGCTCTTACTCGCCGGAAAGCGAGATGTCGTACTCCTCAACCAGTGCCTTGTACTGCTCTGCGAGGGCGTTCCACTCCTCGACAACCTCTTCACCGGTTACTTCCCACGGGGTCAGGATGTTCTGCTGGTTGAACTCCTGGTAGGTCTCGGAGTCACGGACCGACTGCACGGACTCGATGAGTCGCTCTTTCACGTCCTCGGGAAGACCCTTGGGCGCAGCCAGTGCGCGGTACTGCGACACGGGAACCTCATAGCCTTCTTCGATGGCGGTCGGGGTGTCGGGAAGGAACTCGGGGCGCTCTTCAGCGAAGGTAACGATCGGCGTGACGGTGCCGGCTTCAATCTGGGGGAGAGCTTCACCAAGCTGGATTGTGGCGACGTCGACCTGGTCACCCATGACAGCGGTCAGGGCCGGCGAGCCTGAATCGAACGGTACTGCGGTTCCGTCAATCTCGGCCTGGGCAAAAAGAACCGCCTGGGCCAGCTGGGAGCCGGTGCCGACGCCGGTGGTGCCGAAGTTCAGTTCTTCGGTGTTTTCTTGAATGTCTGCGAGGGTCTCAAACCCGGACTCCGGGCTGGCTACCAATACGTAATCGTCCTGGGAAAGACCCGCGATGACGTCCAGATTGTCCAGATTCACTGCCTCGTCCTCGCCGACAGCGAGCGGCGTGATGGTGATGAGGGAGGCGTTGAGGAGGATGAGATTCTGTCCATCCGCCTCCATGGCGGCAACTTCCTTGGTGGCCAGCGCGCCGTTGGCTCCAGCCTTATTAACCACGGGCACGGCAACGCCGAGGTCTTCCGCCATCCCCTCGGCAACGGCGCGTGCGATGCGATCGGTCGAACCACCGGCATCCTGGCCAACAGTGATCGTTACGGGGCCGCTGGGGAACGCTTCGCCGGATTCAGCGCTGCCCCCGGCCACGTTACCGCCGCAGGCTGACAGGGCGAGAACACCGGCAGCGGCAGTGGTTGTGATCAGGGTGCGGCGGGTAGATGATGCTTTCACGTGTTGGTACTCCTCATTCAGGAACGGCGTTGTTCGGCTACAGGCCTGGAGCAAAGGTGTGATGGCACTCACGGCTCGGCCCTGAGAAGACTGTACGGAGCGGTTATGATGCATGTCCAAGCCAACATATGCATGAAGTGATACCCGGAAGGCATCATGTTCACTCTTGATCAGGCACACAGTTTTGTCATCGTCGCCGAAGAGCTGCACTTCGGCCGGGCAGCCGAACGGCTCAATATGACCCAGCCCCCGCTGAGCCGCCAAATCCAGAAACTGGAGCGCAGTGTCGGCGTCGAGCTGCTGTTGCGAGACAACCGGAAAGTGTCGCTCACTGCTGCCGGCCGCGCCTTCCTGGTGGAAGCCAGGAAGCTCGTCGTCGCCGCCGAGAGGGCACCGCGGACGGCGCAGCGCATTGCGGCAGGCAAGTCCGGTCAACTGCGGGTCGGGTTCACCGCCGCTTCCGGTTTCAGCCTCCTTGGGCCGCTGCTGACGGAGATCGCAACGGAACTGCCCGACGTCGATGTGGAGCTTCAGGAGCTCGTCACCGGTGAGCAGCTGGCAGCGCTCATCGACGGCGACCTGGACCTTGGCCTCGCCCGGCCGGCTTTCGACGCTGATCTCTTCGAGTCGCATCTGATGTTCACCGAGGATCTCCTGCTGGCAGTCCCATCGGGGCACGAGCTTGACCAGCTGAACCGCTTGTTGACGGTGGCGGACCTCAAGGGCGTCCCGCTGATCATGCATTCGCCGACCAAGGCCCGGTACTTCTACGACCTGGTGGTCCGCACCATTCCGGTGGAGCACGGCAATGTAGTTCATACGGTGAGCCAGGTCCTCACGATGGTGGCGCTGGTTGCTGCCGGGCGGGGAGTGGCCTTCGTTCCGGAGTCGACAAGCCTCTTGGGGGTGGAGGGTGTCTCCTACCTGCGCCTGGCGGATATTGAACCGGACGCCGTCGAGCTCTATGCCATCTGGAGCAGGGAGCTGCGTAACCCGGCCCTCGGCAGGCTCCTTGAGGTCATCCGGACCAAGGACCTGTAGGTCCTTTTGATACCCGCAGGGCATCAGTCCATTCAAAAGTGGGCTTGGACAGGCATCACCCGATTTCCTACGGTTGAAGTAATCCATCAAGGAAGCACCACCCCTCGCCGTTCACGGCGATCTGCCCTAAGGAAGATGCATCGTGGCCCAGTACGAGCCCCAGGAACTTGCCCAAAAGCTGAAGGACGGCCTGCTGTCCTTCCCGGTAACCGCCTTCACGCCGGAGCTGGCCGTGGACGAGGACGCCTACCGGCAGCACCTGTCCTGGCAGGCGAGTTTCGGCGTCGCAGGTCTCTTCGCGGCCGGCGGCACCGGTGAGGGTTTCAGCCTGACGCCTGCAGAAGCGGCTCAGGTCATCCGCGCGGCCGTCGAGGAGGTCGGCACCAAGGTGCCTGTCCTCGCCTCCGCAGGTGGTTCCACCGCCCAGGCCATCCAGAACGCTCAGGACGCCGAGGCTGCCGGCGCGGAGGGCCTCCTGCTGCTCCCGCCGTACCTCACCGAGTGCGACCAGGAGGGGCTCCTGGCCCACGTCAGCGCGGTCTGCTCCGCTACGAACATCGGCGTCATCGTCTACAACCGCGCCAATGCCATCTACTCGGCAGATACCGTTGCCCGCCTCGCCGAGCGCCACCCGAACTTCATCGGGTTCAAGGACGCCATCGGGGACATCGAGCATCTCACCAAGGTCTACGCCAGGAACGGCGACCGGCTCTTCTACCTGGGTGGCCTGCCCACCGCCGAGACCTTCGCCCTCCCGCTGCTGCAGCTGGGAATGAGCACCTACTCTTCGGCGCTGTACAACTTCGTTCCCGAGTTCGCGCTTGAGTTCTATGGCGACGTCCGGAGGCAGGACCACGCAGCGGTCACCGAGAAGCTGCAGCGCTTTGTGCTGCCCTACCTCGACATCCGCGACCGGGTGCGCGGTTACGGCGTCTCGATCGTCAAGGGCGGGCTGAAGGTCGTCGGCCGCGATGTCGGCGGCGTCCGCCCGCCGCTGCAGAACCTGACGGAGGCTGACCTTGTTGACCTCGGGGCGCTCATCGACGCCGCCGGTATCCGTCCTGCACCCGCCGCGCTCACCCACGCCTGACACCAGCACTTCCAGAAAAAACCAACCGGACACCATCGGTAAGGAGCTTTCATGCCTACGCAGCACGCCACACTTCAGGGTCACTCCATCATCGCAGGGCAGGGAACTGCCGGGAACGGCAAGACCGTCTGCGGCTTCAATCCGGCCACCAACGAGACGCTGGAGCCCGCCTACTCCCTGATCGACGAGGCACAGCTCAGTGAAGCGACCTCCGCCGCGGAGGAAGCCTTCGACTCCCTCAGCACCCTCGATCCCGAAACCCATGCGGCTTTTTTGGCGAGCATTGCCGACCGCATTGAAGCAGCGGGTGAGGAAATCGTTGCCCGTGCCATGCTCGAGACCGGCCTGCCGGAACCACGCATGCGCGGGGAGCTTGCCCGCACCACCGCCCAGCTTCGTCTCTTCGCTTCGGTGGTTCGCCAGGGCGATCACCGCGGCGTCCGGATAGACCCTGCACAACCCGACCGCACCCCGATGCCACGCGCGGACATCCGGCAGCGGAAGGTGCCCCTCGGTCCCGTTGCCGTCTTCGGCGCGAGCAACTTCCCACTGGCTTTCTCCACTGCCGGTGGTGACACTGCGTCGGCGCTCGCCGCGGGCTGCCCGGTGATCTTCAAGGCGCATAACGCCCACCCCGGCACCAGCGAGCTGGTTGGCCGCGCTATCACGGAGGCCGTGAACGACGCCGGCCTCCACCCGGGCGTCTTCTCCCTCATCTACGGTCCCGGTGCCAGTATTGGCCAGGCCCTCGTCTCGGATCCGGTCATTCAGGCGGTCGGCTTCACCGGCTCGCGTTCCGGTGGCACGGCGCTCATGGCAACAGCCGCCGCGCGGCCCCAGCCCATTCCGGTGTACGCGGAAATGAGCTCGATCAACCCGGTCATCTTCTTTGAGGGTGCCCTGCAGGGCGATCTCGACGGGCTCGCTGCCGCGTATGTCACCTCCGTCACCGGATCCAGTGGACAGCTGTGCACCTCACCCGGCCTGGTCTTCGTGCCAACCGGCGAGGCCGGCGACAACTTCCTTGCCGCGGTCACCCGTGCGCTCGAACCTTCGGCGGGACAGACCATGCTCACGCGTGGAATCGCAGACTCCTGGAATGCAGGCGTTGAAGCGCTGGGATCGCAGGCCGGGGTCGAGCTGGTTGCCCAGGGCACAGACGGGGCCACAGAGAACGCGCCCGCACCGGTTGTCTACGGCACCCAGGCAGAGACGTTTCTCAGCAACCCTGTTCTGCACGAGGAAATCTTCGGTGCCGCGTCGCTCGTGGTGCACTACTCCTCCACAAAGGAATTGGTGGCGGCAGCGAAGCGCCTCGAAGGGCAGTTGACCGCTACCCTGCACCTCACCGACTCGGACTACGAGACCGCGGCGAGCGTCCTGCCCGTGCTGGAGCGCAAGGTTGGCCGCATTCTCGCCAACGGCTGGCCCACCGGCGTCGAGGTTGGTCACGCGATGGTTCACGGCGGCCCGTTCCCTGCCACCTCGGATACCCGCACGACGTCGGTCGGCACCCTCGCGATCGAGCGTTTCCTGCGGCCGGTCGCCTACCAGAACATTCCAGAGGTGCTCCGCCCCGCCGCAATCCAGGACGGCAATCCCTGGCAGCTGAACCGCCGGATTGACGGCACGGTAGTGCCGGCGACGGAGGGTGAGGGCAACGGTACAACCATCAAGGCCACCGGGGAGGACGCGTGACCGCCCAGCCAACCATCGCCGTCGTCGAGGTTGTCCCGGTTGCCGGGCACGACTCGATGCTGCTCAACCTCTCGGGTGCGCACGGGCCGTTCTTCACCCGCAACGTCGTCATTATCACCGATTCCGACGGCCGTACCGGGCTGGGCGAGGTTCCCGGCGGGGAGGCGATCCGCTCCACCATCGAGGAAGCAGGACGGCTGCTGACGGGCAAGCCGATAGCGCGTTTCCGTAGCCTCCTGCGCATCGTCGCCGCTGCGTTCGCTGATCGTGACGCCGGCGGCCGCGGGCTCCAGACGTTCGACCTGCGCACAGCTGTCCACGCGGTTACCGCGATCGAGTCGGCCCTGCTGGACCTGCACGGGCAGTTCCTCGGAGTTCCTGTTGCCGAGCTCCTGGGCGACGGCCAGCAGCGTGACGCGGTGCCGATGCTCGGCTACCTCTTCTATGTGGGAAATCCGGATTCCACCGACCGGCCTTACCTGCGCGAGCAGGATTCCTCCGACGACTGGGTGCGTGTCCGGCGGGAAGAAGCGATGACGCCTGCCGCCGTCGTCCGCCTGGCCGAAGCAGCACAGGCACGCTACGGTTTCGCGGACTTCAAGCTCAAGGGAGGAGTGCACGCGGGCGATGACGAGGTGGACGCCGTCGTCGCGCTCAAGGAACGCTTCCCGGACGCGAGGATCACGCTCGATCCGAACGGGGGCTGGCTGCTGGAGGATGCCATCCGGCTGGGGAAGCGGATGCAGGGAGTTGTGGCGTACGCCGAGGATCCCTGCGGCGCCGAAGGACGGTTCTCCGGCCGTGAGGTCATGGCAGAGTTCCGCCGCGCCACCGGGCTGAAGACGGCGACCAACATGATCGCGACGGACTGGCGGGAGATGGCCCATGCCGTTCGGTCCAACGCCGTGGATATCCCGCTTGCTGATCCGCACTTCTGGACTATGGCCGGCTCGGTCCGGGTGGCGCAGCTCTGCAACGAGTTCGGGTTGACCTGGGGATCGCACTCCAACAACCACTTCGACATCTCGCTGGCCATGTTCACCCACGTCGGCGCTGCCGCTCCTGGCGAAATCACGGCGATGGACACGCACTGGATCTGGCAGGACGGCCAAGGGCTCACCACCAGCCCGCTGCAGATCCGTGGCGGCGAGATCAGGGTTCCGGACGCACCCGGACTAGGGATCGAGTTGGACCGCGGCCGCCTCGAAGAAGCGCATGCATTGTATCTTGAGCACGGTCTTGGCGCCCGCGATGATGCCGCGTCCATGCAATACCTGATCTCCGAGTGGACGTTTGACCCGAAGAGGCCCTGCCTGGTCCGCTGATGCAGGGTCAGTAGGAATCGACAGGTAAACAGGAGGGTTTGTGGAGGGGGTTCTCCTCGGGTTCGGCATTGTCCTGGCGCTGGTCGGCGTTGGCATTGTCGCCTCGATCCTCCTCCCAACCCGCACCCGGGCCATGCAGGAGGGGCTCACGCCGGTGATTTACTACATCACCAACCCGGCGCTCATGTTCATCCTGCTCGCCGAGACCGAACTTGCTGAAGTCCTGAGCATCTACACGCCGATCGCGCTCCTGGTTGCTGCCGCGACCGCCGTTGTCTATGCGCTGTTCAGCCGCTTCATCCTCAAACGCCCGGCGGCACAGACAGCGGTGGGGGCGATGGCGTCCTGCTACGTCAACGCCGGCAACATCGGCATACCTATTGCCCTGTATGCGGTGGGGAGTTCCGCCCCGGTGGTCTCGGTGCTGCTGGCCCAATTGCTGGTGATCGCGCCGGTCTTCCTCACAATCTTCGCCTGGTGCGGCAGGAAGACAAGCCCTGCCGGCTCATCGACGGCGCCCGGGCCCGCCGGTGGTTCCCAGTCTCAGCGCAGGTCACCGACGCTTGCGCGGACGGTTCTGCGGTCGGTGGCCAATCCCGTCACTCTCGGGACGGCCGCAGGGGCACTGTTTGCCGCAACCTCGCTCACGCTGCCGGCAATAATCTGGACGCCGCTGGAGATGCTTGGCCAAGCGTCAATCCCGCTTCTCCTGATGGTTTTCGGTATGAGTCTCCGGGGACAGAAGCCGCTGGCACAGCGGAGCCTGCGTGCCGACGTCGTGCTCGGAAGTGTGGTGAAGCTCGCGCTGATGCCGGTCATCGCGTGGGCGGTTGCGTACTACCTCTTCCGTGTCGAGGGCACCGCACTGCTGGGCGTGGTGGCCATGGCGGCGCTGCCCACCGCGCAGAACGTGTTCCTGTTCTCCGCCCAGTTCGGGTTGAAGGTCACGCTGGTCCGCGACATCATCCTGATGAGTTCGTTGTTGGCACTGCCGGCGTCTCTGTTGGTGGCGGTTCTGCTGGGATAAGCGATCCGCCGGGAGGGACAGGGCTGTGCCGGGGCTATCCCGAGCAGAGGCAGAAGGGGTGTCCAGCCGGGTCCAGAAAAACGCGGAATGATTCGCCCGGCTGGTGCTCGTGCTTGATCGCTCCGAGTTCGAGCACGGCGGCCTCGGCTGCATCTTGCGATAGCCATGCCCATACCGTACGTACAGTTGCGGTCGATTAGTGTCCGCATGAGGGGTCTTTTCCTGCGGTCACTGCGTGCAATACGGATTCGTCCGGCAGGGTGATGCCCGGCCAGACAATCTTGGACCGGCCGCGTGCGCGCTTCATCGCGGCAGGTACAAGGGACAGGTCCGCACCGGCCTCAAAGCAGATCTGTGCCACGAGGGGATGCGACCAGCTGCTGGTCGGTTTGCCCTCGATCGATCCGAGATACATTCCGGCGACCTCCGCGAGGACCTGCGGGCTGACGCCGTGAATAGTCCTGATTTCGCTGACGGCGCTGCCGAGGTCGAAGGGCCGTGTTGTTGCGTGACGGATGGCGGTCCCGGCCACCCATGAAGCGACAATCTGAGGGTCTCTCGCAAGCATGGCGTCAGCATAGAAGCCGGCTCTGACATCCCGCTCCATTTCAAGCATGCGTACATTGGGACAGACTTGCCTCATGGCTGATTCAGAAATCACAACTTCCGGCTCCACAGTCGAGGAATGGACACAGGCTCTCGGGGAATCGGTGGGTTCGCCCGGCGGCGGTGCAGGAGCAGGGGTCATGCTCGCCATTGCAGCGTCGCTGACCTCTATGGTCGCGGGGTACACCGATGCCGGCGCTGAGCAGGGAGAGCAGTTGGAGAGTCTGCTGGCCCGGGCGCAGGAGCTGCGCCGGACCGCCCTGCGGTTGGCGGATGATGACGCGGCCGCTTCGCGCGCCTTCGGTTCCGCGTTCCGATTGAACGAGGGCGACGAGCGCGACCGGGCCATCCGCGAGGCATCGCTGGGCGCCGCGCGGTCATCCGCAATGCTCGGAGATCACGCCATCGCTGCGATTGATGACCTGTCCTGGTTGGCGGAGAACGGCAATAAGGCACTGATAGCGGACGTCGTGGTGGCCTTTGGTGCACTGCGCGCGGCCGTGACCGGAGCCCGAACGAATGTCAGCTTCGATCTGGCCACGCTGAGATCTTCCGGCCTCACACTCGAGCAGGTCCGCGAGCAGCAACCCCGCCTCTGGGCAGCCGTCGAGAAGCTTGATGCAGCAATTGTGCGGATCGATGAGGCGACGGCTGCCGTGGACCACCGTGCTGCCCCCACCGACTCGGCCTAACGCTGGCCGCCCGCCTGGCCGGGTCCCGTGTACGGAGTGGCAGCGATGATCGAGATGGTGACCTGCCGCTTGTTCGGCGCCGTGTAAGAGGTGACATCCCCGGGCCGCAGACCGCGGATGGCTACACCCAGAGGGCTCTGTTCGCTGAAAACGTTTAGCTCCTCCGTTCCCAGGATGACTCGGTTTCCCATCAGGAACACTTCGGGCTGCCCGTCGATGCAGGCTTCAATCAGCATGCCCGGCTCTACGATTCCATCATCTGCGGGTGAATGGATGTTCACGTTCTTCAGCAGTGCCGTCAGCTGCCTGATGCGTGATTCCCTGGCCATTTGTTGGCTGGACTCTTCCTGCTGCCCCCGTGCATTGAGCAATACGTCCAGTTCCCGCTTCAGACGCGTATAGGCCTCCTGTGTGAGCCAGGTAGCGGGGGCAACTGAATGCAGCATTTCACTCCTAAAATACGTGCGGGCACCACCGGAAGAACCGAGTGAACGAATGTCCGGGGCGGTGATGAATGTTTGAGCATAGCCCATTCCTGTTTTTTAGCAATTCCGGAGATCGTGAGGGCTGCATATTTCTTCGACAGCGTCAGGACTGGCTTTAAAAATATAACTGGGTATGGTTCTGGGTATTGATGAGGAAGGCGGTGATCCCCGTGTCAGGAAAGTCTCCCCGGAGCGCTGGCGTGAAAAAGCAAGGAAAGTCCATCCTTGAAAAGCGTGCCCAGAAGAGGGCAAAGGCAGAGTCCAGCGAATCGCTGTTCGCCAAGCCCCGCAAGAACCAGCGGTAGCTGAAGCTTCAGTGGTGTCCCGCTCATGCCTTCCGCCAGTCGACGTTCCTCCCACGGGTTGGTGAAGATCGGGCGTGAGCGGGATACCGCTGATCGGTTTTGTATGCAATTCGGGTCCTTTTCGGGTGAACTGTTCGCAGCGGAATATCGCGCTCGCCGGGTTCAGCTAGATTTGTGATAAGTAGTCAAACCTTCTCTTTTCGGAGCACGGTTCAAGGGCTTTTGGGTATTTTATGGCGTGGTGCGGATGAACATTTCCACGCGACTGGCTGTGCTATTTCTGCAGAGTTTTTCCCTGATCAAGTACCGTTTCCTGTGTGACCGTGAACAGTGAACCGACGCCGTCGTCTGCCGGGCAGCCGCCCGCGCGCAGCCGCTCCGCGAACATCCGCGACGTCGCGAAGGCGGCAGGTGTCTCTCACCAGACAGTCTCGCGCGTGATCAACGGGCACCCGAGCCTGCGCGAGAGCACGCGGCAGCGGGTTCTCGACGCGATGGAAGCACTCCAGTTCCGCCCCAACCGCGCGGCCCGCTCGCTGGTCACCAGCCGCTCCGGCATGATCGGCGTGTTGGTCACAAACGGCACCTACTTCGGTCCGGCGTCGACCAGGGCTGCAATTGAATCTGCAGCCTCCACTGCCGGCTACCTTGTCGATACGGCTACGCTTACGTCCCTTGAAGAGACCGCTTTCAAAGAAGCCCTTGGACGGCTGGTTGATCACGCGGTTGAGGGACTCATTGTCCTGGCGCCGCAGGAGGCTACCCTGCGCCAGCTCGTTCACTTGCCCGTCAAGTTGCCCATGGTCACGGTGCATTCGACATCAGCAGCGGACGATCACGGGCTCTCGGTTGATCAGGTGGCCGGCGCCAGGCTCGCAACCCGACATCTGCTGGAGTTGGGCCACCGCAGCATCGCGCATGTTGCGGGACCGGACGGCTGGGTGGAGTCGAAGGAGAGAATTCGGGGGTTTCGTACTGAAATGGCGAACTGGGGTTTGGATTCGTCCCGGATTGTCACCGGTGACTGGACCTCCGACAGCGGTTTCCGGATAGGCCAGGAGCTCCTTGCCGCAGACCCGCCCACGGCAGTCTTCTCCTCCAATGACCAGATGGCGTTGGGGCTCACGCATGCCTGCGGTGACCGCGGTCTCCGGGTTCCTGAGGACATCAGCATTGTTGGGTTCGACGATGTGCCTGATGCGCGGCATTTCGCCCCACCCCTCACGACGGTTCGCCAGGACTTCGACGAACTGGGACGGCGCTGCGTGGCGCACCTGCTCACTCAACTGGGAGTGCCCGTACAGAGCGCACCGCGGACCGTTGTTCCCGAACTCATCGTCCGGCAGTCAGCCGCCTCCCCCCGGTAGACCGCCCGTCGGACATCCGCCGCGGGGATTCGTCCCGGACTATTCCACTGGCAGGGCGCTGATCGCGGCGCCTTCGACCTGCAGACCCGTGTGGTAGCGGTCGAGGTAGGTTGCGAAGCCGGCGACGTCGGCCGCGTCAGGTTCGGTTGTTTCGAATTCTGCGTCGGCGAAGACGTGTTTACGAAGGTAGGCGTCCAGGTCCAGTTCATCGCCGGCGGCGTTGGCCGAAGCATAGGAAGCCAGCACCGCCATCCCCCAGGGGCCGCCTTCCGAGGCCGTTGCCGCGACGGAGACGGGTGCGGCGAGAGCGCCGGAGAGGAAACGCTGCGCCACGTCCGCGGTACGGAACATACCTCCGTGCGCAAACATGCGGTCCAGCTCAACGCCCTCTCCGGAAAGAACACGCATCCCGAGGGCGAGCGTGCCGAAGACCCCGTAGAGCTGCGCGCGCATGAAATTGGCCAGGGTGAATTCGCTGTCCGGGGTCCGCAGGAACAGGGGCCGGCCTTCAGGAATTTCGGCGATCGGTTCTCCGGCGAGGTGGTTGTAGGCGAGCAGGCCGCCGGCGTCGGGAGCGCCGTCGAGCGCTTCCCGGAAGAGGGTAGTGAAGACGTCGTCCGAATTCAGGGCAGCACCGGAAGCCGACACGGCTCCCGAAGCCGCTGCGAAGCGGGAGAAGAGGCCCACCCACGCGGCGAGTTCACTGGCACCGTTGTTGCAGTGCACCATGGCAACGGGGTCACCGGAAGGGGTCGTGACCAGGTCCAGTTCATGGTGCACCCGCTCGAGCGGACGTTCGAGAACCACCATCGCGAAGATGCTCGTGCCGGCGCTTACATTGCCGGTACGGGGGGCAACCGAGGACGTTGCCACCATCCCGGTGCCGGCGTCGCCCTCCGGCGGACACAGCAGGGCACCCGGGCGGAGGCCGCCGGTGGGGTCAAGGAGAGCGGCCCCCTCAGCAGTCAGTTCGCCTGCCGGCTGGCCGGCCACCAGGACCTCGGGCAGAAGTTCGGATAGCTTCAGGCCGGGTACGGTTTCGGCTGCCAGGGTGTCATAGCGGGTGAGCAGCCCGGCGTCGTAGTTGCTGGTGCCGGAGTCGATGGGGAACATTCCGGAGGCATCGCCCACGCCAAGGACATTGCGGCCGGTCAATTCACGATGGACGTAGCCGGCCAGGGTTGTGATCGAGCGAACCTGCGCTAAATGAGGTTCACCGTCCAGTACAGCCTGGTGCAGGTGGGCGATTGACCACCGCAGCGGGATATTGACTCCGAAGAGCTCGGTGAGCTCCGCTGAAGCCGCTCCGGTGTTGGTGTTGCGCCAGGTACGGAAGGGCACAAGCAGTTCATCGGCGTCGTCGAAGGCAAGGTAGCCGTGCATCATCGCCGAGACGCCGATCGACCCGAGATTCTCGAGCCGCGTACCGTACCGGCGTTCGACGTCGGCAACCAGCTCCGCATAGGCGGCCTGGACGCCCTTCCAGACATCTGCCAGCGAGTAGGTCCACAGGCGGTCGACGAGTTGGTTCTCCCACTCATGGCTGCCTACCCCCAGGACCGTCGAAGGATCCTCACCGATGAGGCATGCCTTGATTCGTGTTGAGCCGAGTTCGATTCCGAGGCTGGTGCGGCCGCCGGCTATAACGTCCTTGAAATCGGTCATGAGCAGAATCTCCTTCAAATAGACGTCGCCGCTCCACGCGACCTTCCGGCGATTCCCTGCGATGAGAAATGTCCGGACCCGGTGGTGCTTGACAGTGAACGTGACGTCGAGCATATAGTGTGAACGGTCACATTGGGTAGTTCAAGGAACTCCGCCGGACCGCCTACTCGAAAGCGATGGTCAAGCATGACTAGCACCACCCGGTCCTTTTCAGATCGTGAAACGGACGCCATCAACGCCGTCCGCCGCGATGTGGCCAAGCTCCACGCAGAGCTGGTCCGTTACAACCTGGTGGTGTGGACCGGCGGGAACGTGTCCGGACGCGTGCCGGGGATGGACCTCTTTGTGATCAAGCCCAGCGGCGTCGACTATGACGAGCTGACGCCCGAGAACCAGATCCTGTGCACCCTCGACGGAGCCGTCATCGAAGGAACGCCGGGTTCGGAGCGGTCGCCTTCGAGCGACACTGCCGCCCATGCATACGTCTACCGCAACATGCCCCGCGTCGGTGGAGTGGTGCATACCCACTCGACCTATGCCACAGCGTGGGCTGCGCGCGGCGAATCCATCCCGTGCGTCATCACCGCCATGGCGGACGAGTTCGGCGGGGAGATCCCGGTAGGTCCGTTCGCGATCATCGGAGACGATTCGATCGGCCGCGGCGTCGTGGAAACCCTTACCGGCCACCGCTCGCGTGCCGTCCTGATGCAGAACCACGGGCCCTTCACCATCGGCAAGGACGCGCGCGACGCCGTCAAGGCCGCCGTCATGCTCGAGGACGTTGCGCGCACCATCCACATTTCCCGCCAGCTCGGGGAGCCGCTGCCAATCGAACAGCGCCACATTGAATCCCTCTTTGACCGCTACCAAAACGTGTACGGGCAGCCAAACCCGCTTAGAACCGGAGCAGCACTGTGACTACCCTGAATACCTCACTCGACCAGTACGAGATCTGGTTCCTCACTGGAAGCCAGGACCTCTACGGCGAAGACACACTCCGCCAGGTCGCCGAGCAGTCCCAGCAGATCGTGAAAATGATCGAAGCGTCCGACGTACCGGTCAAGGTGGTCTGGAAACCGACGCTGAAGGACTCGTCCTCAATCCGCCGGATGGCGCTTGAGGCGAACGCGAGCGACAAGACCATCGGCGTCATCGCCTGGATGCATACGTTCAGCCCCGCCAAAATGTGGATCGCCGGCCTGGACACGCTGCGCAAGCCGCTGCTCCACCTGCACACCCAGATCAACGTCGAGCTGCCCTGGGCGGACATCGACTTCGACTTCATGAACCTCAACCAGGCCGCCCACGGCGACCGCGAGTTCGGCTACATCCAGACGCGCCTGTCCGTGGCGCGGAAGACCGTCGTCGGGCATGTCTCCAACCCGGCCGTGACTGTCCAGATCTCCACCTGGTCCCGCGCCGCAGCCGGCTGGGCCGCCGTCCACGAGCTCAAGGTTGCCCGGTTCGGTGACAACATGCGCAACGTCGCCGTTACCGAGGGTGACAAGACCGAGGCAGAGCTGCGCTTCGGCGTCTCCATCAACACCTGGGGAGTCAACGAGCTCGTCGAGGTGGTCGATGCGCAGTCCGATGCCGACATCGACGCCCTCGTCGAGGAATACGAGGCGACGTACGACGTCGTTCCTGAACTGCGGCGCGGAGGGAACCGTCACGAGTCCCTCCGGTACGGCGCGCGTCAGGAGCTGGCGCTGAAGTCCTTCCTGGAGGAAGGCTCCTTCGGTGCGTTCACCACGACGTTCGAAGACCTCGGCGGTCTGCGCCAGCTTCCCGGACTGGCAGTCCAGCGGCTCATGGCCGCCGGTTACGGTTTCGGCGCGGAAGGCGACTGGAAGACCGCTGTGCTGGTCCGCGCAGCCAAGGTGATGGGCGCAGGGCTTCCGGGAGGCGCGTCGCTGATGGAGGACTACACATATCACCTGGTACCTGGGGAGGAGAAGATCCTCGGCGCGCACATGCTGGAAATCTGTCCAACGCTCACCACCTCGAAGCCCACCCTCGAGGTGCACCCGCTGGGAATCGGCGGCAAGGAGGACCCCGTCCGGCTGGTATTCGATACGGACTCAGGGGACGCCGTCGTGGTCGCCATGTCCGACATGCGCGACCGCTTCCGGCTGACTGCCAACGCCGTCGAAGTGGTTCCGCCGGACGCGCCGCTGCCCAACCTTCCGGTGGCGCGCGCCGTCTGGAAGCCGCAGCCGGATTTGGCGACGTCCGCAGCGGCCTGGTTGAGCGCGGGTGCTGCGCACCACACTGTGATGAGCACCGCCGTCGGGCTTGATGTGTTCGAGGACTTCGCAGACATTGCCGGCACGGAGCTCCTGCGCATCGACAGCACGACGACGTTGCGCGAGTTCCAGCGTGAACTGCGGTGGAACTCGGCCTACTACCGGCTGGCGCAAAAGCTTTAACCCGTTCATTTCGCAGGACACACCCCTTATGGGTCTCCATTAGGGGAGTGTCCTGCCAACTCACGCGAGGAGAACATCGATGGCGAACGACGTCGGCACCAACTGGGCGGGGAACCTCGCCTATGGAGCTTCCATCCTTCATGAGCCGGCGTCGGTGGACGAGGTGCGGCGGATTGTCGCCGGGGTGTCGTCCATCCGTGCGCTGGGTTCGCGGCATTCCTTCAATAGCATTGCGGACGGCACGGCTGCGCTGCTGTCGACGGCGGCTTTGACCGGTCCGGTGACGGTTGACCGGGATCGCTCGACCGTGACTGTCGGCGCCGGGATCCGCTACGGAGAACTGGCGCAGGAACTGGAACGGGAAGGCATTGCGCTGGCGAATCTTGCGTCCTTGCCGCACATCTCGGTGGGAGGGGCTGTCGCTACGGGGACCCACGGGTCCGGTAAGCGGAACCGCAGTCTGGCTGCCGCCGTCGTCGGGCTGGAGCTGGTGACCGGCAGTGGTGACCTGGTGCGGTTCACTACCAGCGACCCGGACTTCGAGGGTGCGGTGATCAACCTCGGGGTGCTGGGTATTGTGACCAGACTGGAGCTCAAGGTTGAGCCCGCTTTCGGGGTTGAGCAAACTGTTTTCGAGCGGCTTCCGCTGGAGAACCTGCTTCAAAATTTCGACGGCGTGACCGGCGCCGCGTACAGCGTCAGCGTCTTCACCACCTGGCGGGATCCGGATGTTGCCGACTCGGTATGGGTGAAGCGCCGCCCCGATCAGGATGCGCCCCTTGAGGAGACTCTGTTCGGTGCGGTGGCTGCAAAGGATGAGCGTCACCCGCTTCCCGGGCTGCCTGCAATCGGCTGTACTCCGCAGCTGGGCGTGGCCGGTCCCTGGTACAACAGGCTGCCGCATTTCAAGCTGGACTTCACGCCGAGCAACGGCGTGGAACTTCAATCCGAGTACCTGGTTCCCCGCGAACACGCCGTTGACGCGATTCGTGCGGTTCGGGAGCTCAGCCCGGAGATTGTGCCGTTGCTGCAGGTCAATGAAATCCGGACCGTTGCCGCTGACGATTTGTGGCTCAGCTCAAGCTACGCCACCGACGCCATTGGGCTGCACTTCACCTGGGTTCAGGATCAGCCGGCCGTCGAGGCACTGCTGCCCACCCTCGAGGCTGCACTGGAACCATTCTTGGCCCGGCCGCACTGGGGGAAAGTGTTCACCCCCGGAGCGCACGACTTCGATCGGTTGTACCCGCGGCTTGAGGACTTCCGGCTCCTGACCAAGCGGCTGGATCCCGAGGGCATCTTCGCTAACCCGTTCACCGCAAGCCTTATGGCCCGTTAACGCCCTTCGGTCCGCGGGAGCGTCTTCCGAGCACAACCACTCCCGCGGCCAGGAGGATCAGCAGCGCAGCACTGATTCCGACCACCGGTGGGGAGCTTGCTGACACGACATCCGGTGATGCGCTTTCGGCAGCCGGTGGTGCGGCAGTGGGTGATTCTGTCGGCTCCACGTACATGGGTGCCCAGGCATAGGGCGGCATCGCGAATGGAGCGGGCTCCTTTTCGGCGTCCTTGGTCTTCTCCGGCGCTGGCTGCTCGGCCGGGACAATCTGCATCGGCACGGTCAGCACCGGCGCGGGCAGTGCGGGAGATATGAACTGCTGGGGGATCTGGGCTGGTGCTGGTGCTGGCGGCGGAGGAACCGGAGCGGGCTCTGGATCGGGTGCCGGGGCAGGTGCGGGAGCGGGTTCTGGAGCGGGCGGTGCCGGCGCAGGTTTGGCCAGGAGGTAGCCGGCAAGCGCGGAG
>NZ_JAROKN010000051.1:0-19477 GCF_029455255.1 Arthrobacter vasquezii
GCGATCTGCTGTTCCGAGGCCTCGTCAAAGTCGAAATCCTCCGGGTACAGCACAATGTCGACGTCCCGTGAGTGGGACAGCTCGCGCAGTTCCAGCGGCGTGAACTTTACCTGTGCGGGACCGCCACGCGCGGGTGAAGCAGGCGGTGCTGGACGCCGTCGGGCGCTGACCGCAGCTCAGCCTCATCCAGCGGAGCAGGGCGCCGAGACTGCCCCGCTCAACGGAACAGCCGGTAGGTCTGCCAGCCGTGGCCGATGGTCGCGGCAGCTCCCCACCGGTTGCCCGGCATAGGGTAGTACCGAAGTTCTCCCGCAGCTGAGCGCGCCCGCAGACCATATGAACCGGGACCCTGGAACCCGGCAATGGCCTTCACACTGTCCATCCCCTGCCACCCATGGCCGATCACACGCCGGGCTTCATTGACGAACGCACCGGCTCCTGTGGAACGGTACAGTGCCAGCTGTCCGTTGGTCCGGATGGCGAGGATGTCCTGGTTGCCGTCGCGATCCCAGTCGGCCTGAGTGAGGCGCAGGTTTTGCCAGCCGTGGCCTATCCTGGCGGGCGCTGACAAACCGGCGCCGGCGGTGTTCGCGTAGTGCCACAGCACGCCTGCACCGTCCTTCGCCACCACGGAGGGGAACCGGCTGCCGCGGAGCCAGGCTCCCACGGTGATGTCGTAGCTTCCCCAACCATGACCTATGCTGATCGGCGCCCGGAATCCGCCGCCGAACTGACCGCGGTACAGCGTCAACCGGCCGTCATTCCACTGCGCAAGGATGTCCTGGAGCCCGTCGGCATTCCAGTCGGTGCTGAAGCCCGCCTTGAGCGTGGACCACCCGGCGCCGAGCCGCGCACGCGGACGAAACCCGTTGAGGAAGTTTGACGGATATGTCCACGACGTTCCCGTCGAGTCGACTGCGACCACGTCGGAGGAGTGCTTGATGGGCGGGTTGGAGCCGTTGTAGTAGTGCTCCATGGTGGGGATGCCTCGGGTCCGCATCTCGGTGGCCACGGACCTGCCGACATAGCGCAGGTGCCACGGCTCGAAGGTGTAGCCGGTGGTGGACTGATACCCGTCCGGGTAGCGGATGATGAACCCGTACCGGTGCGCATTCGCTGCCACCCAGCGGCCGCCCGCCGTGGTGGCGAAGCAGGCGTTGAGGCCGCATGAGCCGCTGAGGTTGCCGACGTCGACCGCCAGCCCGGTCTGGTGCTCGCTGTGGCCGGGACGGGCAGAAATGGTGTCCGCGACCGCCTGGCCGTACTGGGCCACGTACGAGTTGTACAGCGCAGCCTGCTGGTCATAGGAGCGGTACGCGCTGACCACGGCAAGCGGCGCGCCGGCGCTCCTGGCACCCGCGAAGAGGTTCTGCAGATTCGCCGACACTTCACGCCGGAGCACATAGTTGGTCCCGGGGAAGAATACGAGATCCGGCGCAATGTACCGGAGGGGATTGAGCGGCCGGGACTTGGTCACCAGCACCTGGATGTTGCCGGGGTCATTCACCGGGAGCGCGGCAACGGCCGGCGGTGCGGTAAGCAGCCCGGTGAGCAGAGTGAAACAAACGACGACGACGGCGGCGAACCGCGCTCTCAGGCGCGGCCGTCCGGCGGTGGGAAGCTCGGACATGGGATTCCTGGGGTAGGGGAGACCAGGCGGGTTGGTGCGTATATTTTTGCACGCACCAACCCGTTTGGAAACGGCCCTCAAATCACAATTAGAGAACCTTCGAGAGGAAGCCTCGCGTGCGCTCGTGCTGCGGGTTTCCAAGGACATCATCCGGCTTGCCCTGCTCCACGACAACGCCGCCGTCCATGAAGACAACGCGGTCGCCGACCTCGCGCGCGAAGCCCATCTCGTGGGTGACCACCATCATGGTCATGCCATCACGCGCAAGCTGCTTCATGACGTCGAGGACGTCTCCGACCAGCTCCGGATCGAGTGCGCTGGTCGGTTCATCGAAGAGCATCATGTCCGGGTCCATCGAAAGCGCCCGGGCGATGGCGACGCGCTGCTGCTGGCCGCCGGAAAGCTGAGCCGGGAACGCATCGACCTTGTCCGCCAGGCCCACCTTGTCCAGGTTGCGGCGGGCGATTTCCTCAGCTTCCGCCTTGCCCCGCTTCTTCGCGCGGATCTGGGCGAGCGTCAGGTTCCGCAGGACCGTGAGGTGGGGAAACAGGTTGAACTGCTGGAACACCATGCCAATGCGGGTACGCACCTTGTCCAGGTCAGTGTCCTCATCGGTGATGTCGACGCCCTCAACGATGATGGTTCCCGAGGTGGGCTCTTCCAACCGGTTGACGCAGCGCAGCAATGTGGATTTGCCCGATCCGGACGGGCCGATGACGCAGACCACCTCGCCCTGATCAACGTGAAAGTCGATGCCCTTGAGCACCTCGTTGTCCCCGAAGGACTTGCACAGCTTGCGTACTTCAATGGCGGGTACGCCCGTTGTTTGCAGTTCGGCCATGACCTACCGGCCTCTCTTGTTATGGCGTTCCAGTTTGGCAACCAGCTGGGTCAGCGGGAGGGTGATGATCAGGTACAACAGCGCGGCAAGAACGAGAGGCGTCGAGTTTGCCTGCGAAGACACGGTGTCGCGCGCGAAAGTGGTCAGTTCCCTGTCGCCGAGCGCCATGCCCGCGATGAACAGCAGCGAGGTGTCCTTGATCAGGATGACCAATTCGTTGGTCAGCGGTGGAGTGATGATGCGGAATGCCTGCGGCAGCACCACGGACACCAGTGTCCACGAGGGCCGCATACCGAGCGAGCGTGCCGCTTCAACCTGACCTTTGGGCACAGCCTCGATGCCCGCGCGGATTGTTTCAGCGATGTAGGCCGAGGAGACAACGATCAACGCAATCAAACCGGCGCCGGTCGAACCTCCCGGCGGACGCCACTCGAAGGCGATCGGCACGGCGAACGCGAAACCGAAGATGACGAGGAGCGCCGGGAGGCCCCGGAAAAGTTCGATGTAGGCAGTGGCAACCCAGCGGTAGGGACCCACCGGAGAAAGCTTCATCAGCGCCAGGATCAGACCGCCGATCATTCCACCGATGAAGGCAATGACCGTGTAGACGACGGTGTTTTTCGCGGCCTCGGTGACGACCGTGGGAAAGGCTTCAGCCGCAACATCGAGGTTGAAGAAGTTGGCACGTATTGCTTCCCAGTCGGCAACGAGGATGACGGCAGCGACGGCAAGGATGAAAATTGCGTACAGGACTCCGCGGAACAAGCGTTTGCGGGTAGATGGTCTCACGTGTTTTACCTATCTTTCAGGAGGTGAACACGGCTGCGGCAGTCCCAGAAGCTGGAACTGCCGCAAGTCCGTGGAAGCTTACTGCTCCTCGAAGTAGGTGTTGTAGATTTCGTCGTAGGTGCCGTTGTCACGCAGCTCCGCGAGCTCGGTGTTCACAGCCTCGACGAGCGCTTCGCTGCCCTCCTTGGGGAATGCGAAACCGTACTGCTCATCAGTCTCGAACTCCGCAGCGATGGTGTACTCGCCTTCCTGCGTGTGGTTCAGGTTCACCGGCAGGTCCTGCAGGATCGCGGCAACGTTGCCGGCCTGCAGCGCCGCATAGAGCTCGGCGTCGCTCGGGAAGGCCACTACCTCGGTGTCTGCGGGGACATTATCGCGGGCGTACTGCTCGCCGGTGGTGCCCTGCTGGACGCCCACGGATTTGCCGGCGAGGTCTTCAAGAGTGGCGACGTCAGAGTCAGCAGGAACCAGAAGCGACTGCAGGGAGTCGTAGTACGGGTCGGCGAAGGTCAGGTTCTCTTCCCGATCAGGAGTGATGGTCATGGCGCTGGCGCCGACATCGCACTGCCCTGCGGCAAGCACGGCACCGGACTGCAGGCCGTCGAAGCCGACATCCTGCACCGAAAGCTCAAGGTCAAGTCCGGCAGCAATCTCCTTCATCAGGTCCATATCGAACCCGACATACTCACCGTTTTCCTCGTATTCGAACGGCTCGTAGGGGATGTCAGAGCAGACGGTCAGGGCACCGGGGGATACGAGGTCGAACTCGGAACCACCTGCTGCCTCGCCGCCCTCTTCGGACTCGGAACCGCCGCCACACGCGGTTAGTGCCAGGGTGCCGATTGCTATAACGGCGAGCGACTTGGAAATCTTGGAAAACATGCAGTACCTCAGCTCGGGACGGAGTAAAGACTCGGGACGGAGTAATGAAACGTCATGGACGATTCTATCGGTAAAGAGATGTGCATCACAGGCTACAGGAATTGCCTATTGGTAACCAAGCGCGACAGCAATCGAGTCAGGATCGTAATGGTGCCCGCAGGCCCAGCGCCTCGATCATCGGCCGGAACTTGCTCCACGTTTCCGCCAGCTCCGCCACCGGCTGGGAAGCCTCGACAATGCCGCACCCGGCGTACATCCGGACCCGCGTCGGGGTCTCGACGACGGCGCCCCGCAGGGCGATGCCCCACTCACCGTTTCCTGTTGCATCCATCCAGCCCACCGGCCCGGCATACGGTCCGCGTTCCAAATGTTCCAGCTCGCGAATCAGTTCGCCCGCCACCGTAGTAGGCGTCCCGCACACGGCGGCGGTGGGGTGGAGCGCCTCCACCAGGGCCAACGACGACGGCACGTTGCCCTCGCTGTCCACCGTGAGCTCCGCACTTACATCGGACGCCAGGTGCCACACGTTGGGAAGTTCAAGGACAAACGGTTCGCTGTGCGAGGTCATGGTCCGGGTGAAGGGCTCCAACTGCCGTGTAAGGGAGTCGATCGCAATCTCATGCTCGTGCTGCTGCTTCTCGGAACCGGCCAGAACCCGGTTCGCGTATCCGCTCTCACCGGCGGGGGCGGTTGAGCGGTCGAGGGTTCCTGCCAGCACCCGGGCGCGGGCTGTCTGGTCCTCGACCTTGATGAGCATTTCCGGCGTGGAGCCGATCAGCCCGTCCACCGAATACGTCCAGCAATCGGAGTACCGGACGGCGAGCTCGCGGAGCACCTGCGACGTCGAGATCGGGGATCCGAGTTCCGCGACGACATCGCGGGCCAGCACGAGCTTGCTCAGCTCACCTTCCCTGATGTGCGCGACCCCGCGGCTGACGGCCGTCATCCATTGCTCTTCGGTCAGGATTCCCGGGGCAATCCGGTCTCCCGAACAGGGTTTGCGTTCGGGCTCCACCTCGTCGAGGTAGGCGGCGAGTTCCGCTTCGGCGGCTGAGGCACTCAGCTCTGCGCCGTCGTCGTCCGTGATGTAGGTGATCCAGCTCTTGCCTTCCCGGCTGCCGACAAGAATGCGCGGCACTATCAGGCGCGACAGGTGACGGGACGTCTTTGAGAAGGCGAACGAGCCGAACGCCACCAGCCCGCTGCCCGGCTGGGCGAGGGGGTCAACGACGTCAGCCGCCGCAACAACCTCGCGCCACCAGGCCTGAGCCTCAGCGAAGCGGCCGGGGCCGGAGGTGGTGAAGCGCGCCGTTTCACCGAAGGCAACGATGCCTCCGCCGCGCCGGATCCAGGTGTGGACATCACTGCGGACCACGAGGTCCAGGAGGCCGGTGTCGAGCTGGAGGTCGCCCCGCTCAAAGGTGATGCTGCGGAGGGCCGGCGCCTGATTCAGCGGCGTCGCCACTGCGGCAGGGGACGGATTGCTCATGATGCTCTAGCGTACTCCCGAGCGGCAGCCCGCCCGTTCCGCTAGGCGAGGGGCCGCATTTTTCGGCACTGACAATGTTTGAGACAATGACAAAGTGAATCGAGCATCGCTGGATAAGCGTCCTGACGAAGTTGCAGCCATGTTTGACGACGTGGCGCCCAAGTATGACGTCGTTAATGACGTGCTGTCGCTGGGGCAAACCCACCGGTGGCGGCGGATCGTTGTTGATGCCGTAGACGCCAAGGCCGGCGACCGGGTGCTCGATCTCGCAGCCGGTACGGGCACCTCCAGCGAGCCTTACGCGGACGCCGGCGTACACGTGGTCGCGTGTGATTTCTCACTTGGAATGTTGCGGGTGGGCAAGCGCCGCCGGCCGGATATCGACTTCATCGCCGGAGACGCCACCGACCTTCCGTTCGCCGACAACTCCTTTGACGCCTCCACCATCTCCTTCGGCCTGCGCAATGTGGACAGGCCCACCAGGGCGCTGGAGGAGATGCTCCGCGTCACCAAGCCTGGGGGCCGCCTCGTCATCGCCGAGTTCTCCCAGCCGATCGTTCCGCTGTGGCGAACCCTGTACACCGAATACCTGATGCGGGCGCTCCCGGCGATTGCCACCAAGGTCAGCTCCAATCCCGCCGCCTACGTCTACCTCGCCGAGTCCATCCGAGCCTGGCCCAACCAGGACGAGCTCGCGGGCTGGATCACGCAGAGCGGCTGGGAATCGGTCGCGTACCGCAACCTCAACGGCGGCATCGTCGCGGTGCACCGCGCCACCAAACCGGAGGGCACCATCACGACGACGGCGGCCGCCTCACAGACGCGCGGTCGGCGCCGCAGCAGCAGGGCTGCCAACTAGGTGTCAGTCCTCATCATCGGAGCGGGGCCTGCCGGGTCCACTGCCGCCTACTACCTGGCCGCCGCAGGGATCGAAACCACGGTTGTCGAGAAGACCTACTTTCCCCGGGAGAAAGTATGCGGCGACGGCTTCACGCCGCGCGCCGTCCGGGAGATCCAGCTGCTTGGGTTGCCGCATGGCGAGGAACTCGGCTGGCGGCGGAACAAGGGCCTGCGGCTGCTGGCCGGCGGCCGCACGGTGGAGCTCCCGTGGCCCGAACTGTCCGACTTCCCCTCCTACGGGCTTGTCCGTACGCGCCTCGGCTTCGATGAGCAGCTCGCCTCGCACGCCCGGTCCGCCGGAGCACAGATTCTCGAGGGCCACTCCGTCACCGAAGCAGTACGGGATGAATCCGGGCGGGTGACCGGCGTCGTCGTCAATGTTCTGGGTCCCAACGGGCGCCGAACCGGCGAGCAGAAAACACTCAGCGCGGACGTCGTGCTGGCTGCGGACGGCAACTCGACGCGGACCGCCGTGAGTCTCGGTATGGCCAAGCGGGATGACCGGCCGCTCGGCGTCGCTGTACGTACATACTTCACCAGCCCCCGGCATGAGGATCCGTGGATGGAGGGCTGGCTCGAGCTGCCGGACGCCTCCGGAAAGCCGCTGCCCGGATACGGCTGGGTGTTCGGTGTGGGCGACGGCACGTCGAATGTGGGCCTGGGGATT
The DNA here is from genome assembly GCF_029455255.1 of Arthrobacter vasquezii. Taxonomy (NCBI): domain Bacteria; kingdom Bacillati; phylum Actinomycetota; class Actinomycetes; order Micrococcales; family Micrococcaceae; genus Arthrobacter; species Arthrobacter vasquezii. The sequence goes on from NZ_JAROKN010000051.1 coordinate 7,199, forward strand.
CTGAACTCCTCGGCGTCGTTCGGGAAGCTCGATTACAAGCAGGTGTTGCGTGACTGGACTGCCGGGATGCCCGCCGGGTGGGGGTTCACCGAGGAGAACCAGGTCGGCGAAATCCGCGGTGCGGCGTTGCCGATGGGGTTCAACCGCACGCCGCACTATTCACCCGGACTGTTGCTGCTGGGGGACGCCGGGGGCATGGTGTCGCCGTTCAATGGTGAGGGCATCTCCTATGCGATGGAGTCGGCGCGGTATGCGGCCGAGTTCATCGAGCGGTCGTTCACCGCTCCGCCGGGGATTGGGCGGGACACCGTGCTTGCCGGCTACGCGCCGTACATCCAGGACCAGTGGGGGAGCCACTTCACCCTCGGGCGGATCTTCGCGGGGCTCATCGGTAAACCGGCCATCCTTCGCCTCGCGCTGCGCACCGGCATGCCGATCCCGGTGCTGATGCGGTTCGTTGTGCGGATGCTGGCCAATCTGACTGACTCCTCACCGAAGGGCTTCGAGGATCGGCTGATCCATGTGCTCGAGAAGCTGGTCCCGGCAACCAGCAACCAGTAGTTTGCCCGAAACCCCTCGGGAACTTTTGCGCACGTCCGGTGGGTTCGACGGCCGTGGAACGCACCGAAACTGCACAAAACTTCCCGGGTTGTGCGCCTGATCCCCGCTGCGCTCGCATCGGGTCCCTCGCCCGATAGGCTTAGACCCATGACGGATTCCCCCCACACCAGCTGGACCCGCGCTGGCCATCCTCGGCCGCTCATCGACGAGCTGGACCCGAGCACCGGTGTGATTGCTACCGGGATGCGCCTGCCGGCGGGTTTCGCCCTGATCGCTGAGGACCCGGAGCTTGGTCCGGCGGTGTCGACGTGCCTGGCGAAGGTTGAGAAGCAGCTGCGGGAGGCGATCTCCAGTTCCGACCCCCTGGCCGATGCCACCTCCCGCCACCTGGTGGAAGCCGGCGGCAAGCGGATCCGTCCACTGTTGACCATCCTTGCCTCCCACCTCGGGGACGCAAGCAAGGCGGAGGTGGTGGTTGCCGCCGTCGTCGTCGAACTGACTCATCTGGCAACGCTCTATCACGACGACGTTATGGACTCCGCGCCCTACCGCCGCGGTGCGCCCACGGCCCACGAAGTGTGGGGCAATTCCGTGGCCATCCTGACCGGGGACCTCATTTTCGCCCGTGCGTCGATCCTTGTCTCGGAATTGGGATCGCGTGCGCTGGGCATCCAGGCGCGCACCTTTGAGCGGCTGTGCCTGGGCCAGTTGCATGAGACCGTCGGCCCCCGTGACGGCGAGGATCCGGTGGAGCACTACCTGTCGGTCATTGCGGATAAAACCGGTTCGCTGGTTGCGGCGTCCGGCCAGTTGGGTGCAATTTTTGCGGATGCACCGGCGTCGGCTGTGGACGTCATGGTGTCCTACGGCGAGAAGGTCGGAGTGGCGTTCCAGCTTGCTGACGACGTCATCGATGTCACCGGGCTGAAGGACAAATCGGGTAAATCCCCGGGTACCGATCTGCGCGAGGGCGTGCCCACGCTGCCCGTGCTGTTGCTGCGGCAGGCGGCGGCGTCCGGTGATGACTCCGCGCAGCGGGTGCTCGCGCTGGTCGACGGCGATCTGACGTCCGATGAAGCCCTGGCTGAAGCCGTGTCCGCTCTTCGCGGGCATTCCGCCACCCGGCAGGCGTGGGCTGTTGCGCAGCAGTGGGCGGAAGACGCGGTGACGGCGCTCGACCCGCTGCCTGACAGCATGGTCAAGACGGCCCTGGCGAGTTTTGCGCAGGCGGTCGTCAGCCGAGACGTCTGATTCCCGGTCAGTTCACCTCCCGCGTGCACAATCCTGCAACTTCCGGGCGTTTCGGGGGACGCCGGCCAGGGCATTCCGCGTCGTTGCTTGCGGAATGAGGAAGGAGCCCTCAAGAACCTGCAGGATTGTGCACGGTTCAGCGCCCGTGAGGCCGTCCTCGGCGTAACGCCAAGCGAATCTGATCCAACATCGCTTCCTGCTCGAACATGACGTCCTCGTAGCCGTACCGGAGAATGAGGTAACCGTTGAGGAGTGACGCATTATTGCGGCGGTGGTCTCGTCGAAGCGCCTTTCGATCGGAGTGAAAGCCAGCGCCGTCGATCTCCACCACAAGGAAGCCGTCGAGTAGAAAGTCCACTCGTCCTACTCCTTCGATGCTTACCTGAGTCTCCACGTGGAACCCAGCCGCTACGAATAACAGTCTGGCGACCACTTCAATGGGTGATTCAGCGCATCCGGTCACGCGGCGCAGGGCTTCCCTGGCCTTCCCATTTCGGTCTCCGTCCAACCGGTCGAACAGAAAAGACAAAGCCATGTCACCACGCCGGACGGCACTCTCGACCATCACCACCGCTTCATGCAGGGGACGACAACGCAGCACGTGAAGGAGTGCATCGCCCAACCCGACCAATGGTAGGTATGGATGAGGCGGCACGCTGAGGGACCGGTGATTCACATGGGTCCCGCTTCCGCCGTCCGGGCAGCTCAGGTGGAGCATTTCGGGTGAATCCAAGCACCACAGACCGAAGTGGCTGGCTGCTGATACACAACTGAGCCGGCCGTTGTGACTCACTGCCGACACGAAATCCGAAGGCGCCCCGGGTATGGCGAGTATTCCTCGTCGTACTTTCAGGACTTGCCCCGTGCTGATGGCATGATCCATGGCACGCCGGCTGACGCCGCGTTGGCGAAGCGTGCGGACTGGCGCGACGCCACCGACATGGCGCAATTGTGCAGCAGGATCCATTCGGTCAGTGTCAAGCCAACCGGACCAGGGTTCGGACTGGAGCGTCCCAATGTGGACTAACTCAGCCGCCGGAGGAATTTGTGGAGGAATGCTGACCGAGCACAATCCTGCAGTTTCTCTCACCTGGACGAGTCCAGATCCGCATGTTCTCAGGGCACAACGGCGTGGCATCCCACCGATCGAGCCTGAAAGTGCACGATTGTGCTTGGGCGTAAGCAGCTAGCAGCTAAAGCGCAGCGCGGAGCTCGCCAGCCTTGCGGGCCCGGATGGCGGGGTCCACGATGGGGCGCTTCGGCGTGAAGTAGAAGCCGTCGTCGTGCCAGCGGGGAAGCACGTGCTGGTGGTAGTGCCACACGTGCTGGCTTCCGGCCGGCTCGTTGTGCTGGCGGGTTGAAACGCCATCCGGGTTCCACGCGCGCTTGATGGCAATGGCCATGTCCCGGGTGACGGTCATGATGCGGCCCGCGACGTCGTCGGGCAGTTCATACAGCAGCTCATAGTGAGCGCGCGGAGTCACCAGGACGTGCCCGGGGTTCGGCTCGAAGCCGTGGGAGGCGATGAACGCCAGCACCAGGTCATCCGAGTAGATCAGGTCGCCGGGCCTGCAGAGATTGGTCGGGAACCGAAACTCGCCGGACGCCAGATCGCAGAAGGGGCACTCATACCCCGCAGGAGCGTGCGTTGTCCAGGTCATTCTGCCTCGTCGTCGAACACCCAGTCGAACATGTCAAGCATGAACTCACTGAACGTTCCTTCCTCGTTCTTCCAGGAGGCCCGCGCATTGTTGCGCCGCCACACTATGGGATCCGGGACATTCAGCTGATCTGCCTTGATGCCCCAGACAAACTTCTCATCCACGTCTTCCATGAAGAGCAGGAATCCGTCTTCGATCTCCAGCTCGTCCGGATCCCACACATAGTGGAACGCCTCCATGAGATCTTCGGAAGCACCGACCGCGAGGTAGAACTCGTGCACGGCCATCGGAAGCGGGAAATCCTGGCCTTCGCGCAGCTCCGCCAGCTCGTCTTCCGAAAGGCCGTCTTCCGGCACCCAGGGTTCCTCGAAATAGGCAGGTACGAGGGCACGGAATTTATCCAGGAACAGCTCGGTCACAGTGGCTCCAGGTGGTGTCAGGGGGATGCCCTCATCCTATCCCGTGGACGGGGGGTCGGCGCGACGCGCGTCCTGAGCTGCGAGGGGTGCATGCCAGCCCGACCGCCACGCCATCACCCGCAGCGTGAATACCAACACAGCGACGACGATCCCCGTCACCACGTTGAACAGGCCCAGCTCTGCCAGCGCAACAGTGAGCGTTGCACCGAGGAAGGCGGGTAGGGCATACAGGTCACCGGTGAAGAGCTGCGGCACCTCATTTGCAACGACGTCGCGCAGCAGACCTCCGCCGACTGCGGTTGTCACTCCCAGCAGCACTGCCGCTACGGGGTTGAGGCCCTCGTTGATGGCCTTGAGCGCACCGACGATGCAGAACAGGGCAAGGCCTCCTGCATCGAAGAGCACCAGCGGCCGGCTTGCTTTCTCGATCCCGGAATACAGGAAGTAGACCAGGCCAGTGGCAAGCAGCGGCGGCACCAGATAGAGAGGGTTGTAGAACGCTACGGGCTCGACGTCGATGATCAGGTCCCGTGCCACTCCTCCTCCCAGCGAGGCGAGGGAAGCCAGCAGCAGCGAGCCGATCAGATCGAACCCCTTGCGCGCCGCCAGCAGCGCTCCGGACATGGCAAAGAAGAAGACGCCGAACAGGTCCAGGACCAGCGGCGCGTTCATGAGGTCTCTGCGTTACGGGACACAACTGTCAATAGTCGCAGGCGGGTGCTTCAATGGCCAACATGCAGACGCCCAAACACCCCGTCCTGATCGCCTGTTCGCACGGAACCAGCAGCGCTGAGGGGCAGGCGGCCGTCAATCAGCTGCGGGATGAGATGCGTGCCCTGCGCCCCGAGCTGGACATCCGGGAAGCCTACGTCGACGTCCAGGAGCCCGATCTTCCCGGGGTAGTGGCCTCGCTTCCGGACGGCCCGGCCGTCATCGTGCCGCTGCTGTTGTCCGTGGGGTATCACGTTAAAGTGGACATCGCCGAAGCGGTGCAGAGCCGCCCGAACACCTTCGCCGCAGCTCCGCTAGGCCCCGACCCGAGGCTGGCGGAGCTGCTGCAGCAGCGGCTGGAGGAAGCGGGCGTGCAGGTGAGTGACGCCGTCGTACTTGCTGCAGCGGGTTCCTCGGACGCCTGCGCGGCTGTGGACGTCGAGGAGCTGGCAGGGCAGCTTAACGGACTGCGGACCGGGCGGATGGTCGTCGGGTATGGGGCCAGCGCGAGCCCCTCCGTTCCGGAAGCAGTGGCAGGGGCTCATCAGGACGGCACCGCTCCGGCGATCGCCTCCTATCTGCTGGCTCCCGGCTACTTCCATGACCAGCTCGCCAAAGCCGGCGGCGCCGTGGTGAGTGCGCCGCTGCTACCGTCGACGGCGCTCGCGGAGATTGCGCTTGCCCGGTACGACGACGCCGCCAGCCGCCTTCAGGTGCCTGACCCCACCAGGGACTGCGGCAGGGCCTGCCGGCCCCTCGTCAAGGCATGCGCCAGGCCCTGACCAACGCTGGTTCCGCGAGCGCGCCAGTCCTGTCAAGACCCTGCTGGCATTGTGACGTGCTGTGTCCCCACGTGAACGGGTGTTTCCGGACCTTTGAAGGGCTTCCGAGGTCGGTCCTACTGTCTTTACATGACGAGTTCACTCGCGACCGAAGCAGCCCCTGAAGCCGGGCGAAAGCCGCGCGCGGCCAGGCCCGCTGCCAAGCCTCACGGCCAGTGGAAGGTTGACGGCACCACGCCTCTGAATCCCAATGAAACCTGGAAGCAGGAGGATAACGGGCTCAACGTCCGTGAGCGGATCGAGCAGATTTACGCGAAAAACGGCTTCGATTCAATCGATGGCACGGACCTTCACGGGCGCTTCCGCTGGTGGGGCCTCTACACGCAGCGCCGGCAGGGTATCGACGGCGGCAAGACCGCCACGCTCGAACCGCACGAACTCGAAGACAAATACTTCATGCTGCGCGTGCGCATTGACGGTGGTGCGCTCAGTACTGACCAGCTGCGGGTCATCGGCGGTATCTCCACCGAGTTCGCCCGCGACTCCGCGGACATCACGGACCGCCAGAATATCCAGCTTCACTGGGTCCGCGTTGAGGACGTCCCCGAGATCTGGAACCGCCTTGAGTCCGTCGGCCTCTCCACCACCGAGGCCTGCGGCGACGTTCCCCGCGTGATCCTCGGTTCACCCGTGGCGGGGATCGCAAAGGATGAAATCCTCGATCCCACCCCGCTCATCCGCGAACTGAGCGACCGGTTCATCGGCGATCCCGAGCTGGCGAACCTTCCGCGCAAATACAAGACCGCGATCACCGGCCACCCGAGCCAGGACGTGGTGCATGAGATCAACGACTTCGCCCTGGTCGGTGTGGTCCATCCCGAGCTCGGCGCAGGCTACGACCTCTGGGTAGGCGGTGGCCTCTCCACCAACGCCCGCCTGGCGGAACGCCTGGGCGCGTTCGTCACTCCGGAGGTCGCCGCCGAGGTATGGCTTGGCGTGACCAGCATTTTCCGGGACTACGGCTACCGCCGCATGCGCACCAAGGCCCGCCTGAAGTTCCTCCTCAACGACTGGGGTGCCGAGAAATTCCGGCAGGTCCTGCAGGACGAGTACCTCGGTTTCGAGCTCCCTGACGGTCCCGCTGCGCCCAAGCCCGATACTCCGGGGGACCACATCGGCGTCCACGAGCAGAAGGACGGGAAATTCTTCATCGGCGTCTCGCCCACGGTTGGCAGGGTCTCCGGAACAATCCTCACCTCACTCGCCGACACCCTCGAAGCTCACGGCTCCACCCGGCTGCGCACCACCCCGCATCAGAAGCTCGTAATCCTCGACATCGAGAAGGAGCAGGTGGAGCCGCTCATCTCAAAACTGGATGAGCTGGGGCTGTCCGCCCGGCCATCGCTGTTCCGCCGCTCCACCATCGCGTGCACGGGCATCGAGTTCTGCAAGCTCGCCATCGTGGAAACCAAGGTCACCGCAGCCACGGCCATCGCCGAGCTTGAGCGCCGCCTGAAAGACCTCGTTGACAGCGGCACGCTCACCCAACCGATCGCGCTGAACATCAACGGCTGCCCCAACTCGTGCGCCCGCATCCAGACTGCGGACATCGGCCTCAAGGGCATGATGCTTCCAACGCCCGACGGCGACCCCACTCCCGGCTTCCAGGTTCACCTCGGCGGCGGGCTAGCGGATTCCAACCGCGGTGAGGCAGGCCTCGGACGCACTATCCGCGGCCTGAAAGTCACCGTCGAGAACCTGCCCGACTACGTCGAACGCGTTGTCCGCCGCTATGTCGGCGGTCGCCAGGATAACGAGACCTTCGCCCAGTGGGCGCACCGAGTCGAGGAAGGAGACCTGCAGTGACGCTGTCACCCGAGAACGTTTCCCTGGAAGCCGCAGGCCGGTCCCGCCGCCCTGAAGCCGAGTTGAAGGCACTCGCCGCCGCGGGTGCCGAAGAGCTCGGCTGGAACTCCTCCGCCGAGCAGGTGATCGCCTGGGTAGCCCGAAACTTCAACCTGTCCCAGGCCGCCGTTGCCTGCTCCATGGCCGACGCCGTCCTGCCGCACCTGGTGTCGCAGCAATTCCCCGGCATTGATGTCCTCTTCCTTGACACCGGCTATCACTTCACTGAAACCCGGATTACCCGGGACGAGGTTGCCGGCCAGCTCGACGTCACAATCGTCGACGTAATGCCCGGGCAGACTGTCGCCGAACAGGACGCTACCTATGGCAAGGACCTGTTCGGCCGGGATCCCGCCCAGTGCTGCGCGCTCCGCAAGATGAATCCCCTCAAGAACGCCCTGGCCGGCTATGAGGTCTGGTTCACCGGGGTCCGCCGTGACGAGGCACCCACCCGGACCAACACGCCGCTGGTCACCTGGGACCACGTGCACAACCTGGTCAAGATCAACCCGCTCGCCGCCTGGACCTTCGACGAGCTCCTCGACTACGCGGGCGAACACCAGGTCCCCGTGAACATGCTCCTATCCAATGGCTACCCCTCGATCGGCTGCAAGCCGTGTACGCGGCCGGTAGCCCCAGGAGAAGACCCGAGAGCCGGCCGTTGGGCCGGCCTAGCGAAGACAGAGTGCGGAATCCACCAATGAGCTCATCAACCAACACCTTCCTTCCCAGCGGTGCAGGCTCCGCCTCCACCGCTGATGCCGCCCCCGCCCCTTCGCCGCACGGCCGATCTACGACCGACCAGGCGCGCGGCTCCGACAGCGGTGGCAGCCTACCCAACGCTCGCAAGCTCGCGTCGGGGCCCTCGGCTGACACCTTAGATGCCACTCCCTGGGCGGCATCAGCGGCTCCGGCTCAGCAGGCAAGTCACCTCAGCGAAGCGGGAACGGCTCTGCAGACAGACCGCATCGGGGGAGCCACGCACCGCTTGAGCTCATTGGATGCGTTGGAATCCGAAGCGATTCACATTATTCGGGAAGTCGTCGCCGAGTTTGAGCGGCCCGCTTTGTTGTTCTCCGGTGGCAAGGACTCGGTTGTCATGCTGCACCTTGCTACGAAGGCGTTCTGGCCCGGCAAGGTTCCGTTCCCGGTGCTGCACGTCGACACCGGCCACAACTTCCCCGAGGTTCTGGAGTTCCGTGACCGCACCGTCGAGCGGCTCGGAATCAGGCTCGTCGTTGGGTCCGTCCAGGAGTACATCGACCGCGGCGAGCTGAGCGAACGCGCCGACGGCACCCGTAACCCGCTGCAGACCGTCCCGCTGCTCGACACCATCAATGCCAACAAGTTTGACGCAGTCTTTGGCGGCGGCCGCCGCGATGAGGACAAGGCCCGAGCGAAGGAACGGATTCTGAGCCTGCGCGACGAGTTCGGTCAGTGGGATCCGCGCAACCAGCGGCCCGAGCTGTGGAATCTGTACAACGGCCGCCACACCGTCGGCCAGCACGTGCGGGCGTTTCCCATCAGCAACTGGACCGAACTGGACGTCTGGCGCTACATCGAGCGCGAGAACATCGAGCTTCCGGGCCTCTACTACGCCCATCAGCGCGAGGTGTTCCGCCGCGACGGCATGTGGCGCGCAGTCGGCGAGGTTTCCCAGCCCACGGAGAGGGAAACGGTGGAAACTCGCATGGTCCGCTACCGCACGGTCGGTGACATGTCCTGCACCGGAGCCGTCGAATCGGCTGCGGCGGACGTGTCGGCAGTCGTGAGGGAAGTCGCCCTCAGCACACTCACCGAACGCGGTGCCACCCGCGCGGACGACCGGATCTCGGAAGCCGCAATGGAAGACCGCAAGAAAGACGGGTACTTCTAATGAGCACAGCAGTCGAAACCGCGCTCGAACACTCCACACTCTTTCGGTTCGCAACCGCGGGCTCCGTCGACGACGGCAAATCCACCCTCGTGGGCCGCCTCCTGCATGACAGCAAGTCGGTCCTGGCGGACCAGCTCGACGCCGTTGCCCGCACCTCCGCTGAACGTGGTTTCGGTGGGGAGCGTGGAGGTTTGGACCTCGCCCTTCTGACAGACGGCCTGCGGGCCGAACGGGAGCAGGGCATCACGATCGACGTCGCCTACCGCTACTTCGCCACCGCCAACCGCACCTTCATCCTGGCGGACACCCCCGGGCACGTGCAGTACACGAAGAACACGGTAACGGGCGCTTCCACGGCCGACGCCGTCGTCGTACTCATTGACGCCCGCAAGGGTGTCCTGGAGCAGACCCGCCGGCACCTCGCGGTGGCGCGGCTGCTGCGCGTGGCGCACATCATCGTGGCAGTGAACAAGATCGACCTCGTGGACTACAGCGAGGCCGTGTTCCGCGACGTCGAAGCGCAGCTCAAGCAGGCCGCCCGCGAACTGAAGGTCGACGAACCCGCGATCATCCCGGTGTCCGCACTGGAGGGTGACAACGTGGTGGACCGCTCGGAGCGGACCCCGTGGTACGGCGGTCCGTCGCTGCTGGAGACCCTCGAGCAGCTGCCGGCACTCGCTGACCTGGAGACCGACCTCGAAGCCTTCCGCTTCCCGGTCCAGACCGTCATCCGCCCGCAGGGCGCGGTGGCTCCCGGGCTCGACGCCGACACGTACCGTGACTACCGCGGCTACGCCGGGCAGGTAGCCGCCGGGTCCATCCGGGTGGGGGACGCCGTCATAGTGCAGCCCTCCGGACGCGAAACGACGGTCACCGGCATCGACTTCGCCGGGCAAGACCTCGAGGAAGCCTTCGCTCCGCAGTCAGTGGTGCTGCGGCTCGCCGACGACATCGACATTGCCCGCGGAGACCTGATTGCTGAAGTTAGTTCAACCGCCAGCCTCCCGCAACCCACTCAGGACCTCTACGCAGCCCTCTGCTGGCTGTCGCCGAAGCCGCTGAAGGAGGGCTCCAGGCTTCTCATCAAGCACGGCAGCAAGACCGTCCAGGGGCTGGTTCGCCAGGTCATCAACAAGCTGGACCTCGCCACGTTCGCCGATCAACCGGCGTCGGGCCTTGAGCTCAATGACATCGGAACCGCCCACATCCGGCTCGCGTCAGCGCTGCCCGTGGACAACTACGGAAACTTCCGCCGTACTGGAGCCTTCCTGGTCATCGACCCGTCCGACGGCAACACCCTGGCCGCAGGCCTGGTGGAGTCCGACCACCTTGAACTGTCTGCCCGCGAGGACGAGCGTTATGACAGCTAGCAAGCCCGGTGCGCCTTGAACGGCGCACCCACTGTGGAAATTGCTAACCTGAGCAAGAATTTCGCAAGCATCCCGGTCTTCGAGGGGCTCGACCTGTCGATTTCCAGCGGCGAGTTCGTCTGCCTGGTCGGCGGATCGGGCTCGGGCAAGTCGACCCTGTTGAACATCGTCGCCGGGCTCGATCATGCCGACGGCGGTACTGTGCTGGCGCCGCCCGCAGCAGTCATGTTCCAGGAATCGGCGCTGCTGCCGTGGCTCAGTGCGGCCGGTAACATCTCGCTTGCGCTGAAGTTCGCCGGCGTGCCGCGGCAGGATCGTCAGCAACGGACGCAGGAACTTCTGAACCTGGTGCGGCTTCCCGATGCCGGCTACCGGTTGGTCCACCAGCTCTCCGGCGGGATGCAGCAGCGGGTAGCGCTGGCACGCGCCCTCGCGCAGAACCGCAGCCTGCTCCTCATGGACGAGCCGTTCAGCGCGCTCGACTCCATCACGCGGGATTTCCTGCACGACGAGCTGGAGGATATCTGGCGAGCCACCGGCCGGACCATCGTCCTGGTGACCCACAACGTTCGCGAAGCAATCCGGTTGGGCCAGCGCGTTATTCTCCTGGCCTCCGATCAGGGTTCCATTGCCGGCGAATGGCGGGTCTCGGATACCCAGCGCCATGACGCCGTCGCCGGTGCAGCCCTGGCTGAAACAATCAGGACCGTCCTCCACCGGGAGGTGCACGGTCTTGCCGCAGTTAGCTGAACCCAGACGGTCCGCGCAGTCCGTTCCGACCGTTTCCAGGGCACGCCGGCACGGGGGAGTCCTGCTGACCCTGGCGCCGGTTGTCACCCTCGCCGTGGTCCTCGGTCTCTGGGCCGCTGCCTCGTCGATCAACGGCGGAACGGGGCCCTCAGACCTCTTCGCTGCGCTGGGACGGCTGTGGCACTCCGGAGAGGTCGTCCAGGGTGTCGCCACCAGCCTGAGCCGGGGAGTACCGGGGTTCCTCCTGTCCGTGCTCGTGGGCACTGTGCTGGCGCTGGGCTTGTCCGCCTCGATCTGGCTCCGCGCCGCCGTCGCCCCCTATATGACGTTCCTGTTGACGCTGCCAACCGTGGCCTGGGTGCCGCTGGCCATTCTCTTCTTCGGCGTCACCGACGCCACGGTGTACTTCGTGGTGCTTACCGGCGCCGTTCCGGCCATCGTCAACGGCCTGCTCGCCGGCGTGGACCAGATCCAGCCACTGCACCGCAAGGTGGGCAGGGTACTCGGCGCGGGAACCTGGGACACCGCACTCCACATCGTGCTGCCTGCGGCACTCCCGGCCTACATCTCCGGACTCCGGCAGGGCTGGGCATTCTCCTGGCGAGCGCTGATGGCCGCCGAAATCATTGCCGGCGGCCAGCAACTGGGCCTCGGCCTTGGCACGTTGCTGCAGCGCGGGCGCGAGCTCGACGACGTCGGCGGTGTCATGGCAACCATCCTGCTCATCCTCGTCGTGGGAGTAGTGATTGAAGTGTTGGTTTTCGGGCCGCTCGAACGTCACCTGCTCCGCCGCCGCGGCCTGCTCACCGGAGGTTCGCAATGACCTACCCTCTTGGACTGCAGTTGCGCGGTCGCAAGGTCCTCGTGGTGGGCGGCGGCCCGGTGGCCGCACGCCGGCTGCAGGCACTGCTCGACGACGGCGCACTGGTTACAGTTATCGCCCCCTATGCGTGTGAGGACATCACCGACGCTGCCGCCGCCGGCCGCGTGGAC
>NZ_JAROKN010000052.1:0-19385 GCF_029455255.1 Arthrobacter vasquezii
CACCTGACCGGGCCAATAGCGCGGTGTCGGTCACCGCCACCCCGTTGCGCCGCCAGGCGAGCGGCGCGATGAGGCGTGCACGCCGCGGGGTGGTGATGAAACCGGCGTCGGAATCCCGTCCTGACAGGCCTGCCGAGAACACCTCGACGGGCGAGTCCGTTCCCGGATCGGGGAGCACCAGCGCGATTACCTGAAGAACCTCGTCCAGCGTTCCCACCGGAAGGAGGGTGGCGCGTGCCTGCGCCTCACCACTCGCGGACGCGCCGTAGCCGGCCACGTTCACGGTGACCTTGTACCAGCCCTTCAGGCGCCACAGGGGTGACTGGATCACGCCGACCGCCTGCACCCGACCGGGCGGCACCGTCTGTGTGCGGGTATCGAGAAGCCCGTAGCGGATGCGAATGCCGTCCGGTGAAATTGCTGCCCGGAAGTTGAACCCCGTGTTCAGCACGTTCCAGTAACCGCTGACCACACCGATGAGGATGGGAACGAAAGCCGCCAGCAGCGCCCCGGTCTCAAGAACGAAGGCAAAAACCACCACGCCGATCAGGCCGAGTACCACCGCGACAGTGTTGCCGGAGAGTGCCGCGGCGCCCAGCACGCGGGCAGGAGTGAGGGCAAGGACCTCGCGTTCGGGTGCCTCGGGGATGTCCTGTGGGTGCTCCGGATCCACGACGACGCCAGCTGCCCGCGCCAGGATGGTTGCCCGCAGCTTCTGAGCCTCCCCCAGTTTCAGGAAGGAGAGCCGTACCGCCGACTCCCCGGCGTCCGCCACATCGAACTTGAGCTCCGCGAGCCCGAACAGCCGCGCGAGGAACGGCTGGACAACGTCGATGGCTTGCACCCGGTCCAGACGCGCCTGCCGGTGCTGACGGAAGACCACTCCCGAATTGACTCGGACGTGCTCCTCGGTCACCTGGTAGCGCGTGTAGTACCAGGAGAGGAAGAACCCGGCCGCGATCAGCAGCACGACGCCGACGACGATGGCTATGGCAAGGGGAAGATTGCCTACCCCTTCTCCCCTGAATCCTCCAGGCTCTCCGGTCAGGAGACCCTCGAACCAATCGCGGCCGCCGAAAAAGATCAGCGCGGCAATGGCAATCCAGCCGCGGACGAGCGGCGAAATGATGTGGACGCGCTTCCATTCCTCGGGTGAGGCGGAGAGCACCGCCGGGTCAGGTACGGCGCCGGTCACAGCCCTGCCAGCTTCGCTTCACCGCGTGCCGAGAGCTGCTCCCGCAACCGCGCTCCCTCACTGGAAGGAAGCCCTGGAATTTCGGCATTGGTGCCCGGCGACGCCGTGTGCAGCTTGAGCGTGCACAGGCCGAGGGCGCGTTCAATCGGCCCTACCGCGACGTCGACATACTGCATCCGGCCGTAGGGCACCACCATGGTGCGCTGGAAGAAGATGCCCTGCCGGACCAGCAAATCCTCATTGCGCTCCGCATAGCCGATAGCGCGCACCTGACGGGGCAGGAGCAGTCCACGCCACCCGGCAAAGATGACGACGGCGGCGGGCAGCAACCACGCGAGCAGTAGCGGAAAGCGGGGCAGCACCCCCGTCAGCAACAGGACGAGCGGAACAGAGAAGATCACCAGGAAGATGAGGCTGCCTATCGCCCACCCTACAAGCCGGACCCTGAGGTACTTGGGTGACACCCGCGTCCACTCAATCCCCGCCGGGTCAATTGGTTCCCTACGCATACTCCCCCTCGCCGCTCTCACGCCTCGTCTCCGACCCGGCCTCATCATCCGGCGGAAGCTTACAGAAGCTCTCCACGATCAGTCCGACTGCAATCATGACTATGCCACCGGCAATCACCGCCAGCGAACCCCACAATGGACCGAGGTTGCTGCGGACTCCCACCAGCGTCAGCTGATCGGCGAGGATCCCCGCGTGCCAGCCGGTTGTCAGGGCACCCGCATAGGCAGTCGCCTGGGCAAGCACCACGGTGCGTGCCGCCAGGATCGGATCGAGGACCCGCTTGCGATTGCCGCCGCGCCAGCGCCTCACCCGGAGCCCGAAAATAAGTGTCACCGCGACGACGGCGGCGATGGTCAACAGCGAACTCAGCGGCAGCGACGGGGTGGGGTACCCGTTGCGGGTTGCCCACCAGTTGACCAGCCACCCGGCGGCACCGAACACCAAACCGATCAGAACCAGCCAGCCGATGCGGATTGATCCCACGGCTCTGCTAGGCCCCCTCGAACGGTACGAGGCCGGGGAGGTCTTCCGCCTGCTGGACAAGCTCCGCGACCGGGCGCCCAGACAGCGTAGCCGTTCCGTCCATCCACGCCCAGGGCTGCAGGACAAAGGCCCGCTCCGCCGCGCGGGGATGGGGCAGGGTCAGCTTTTCGTCATCCGAGACGAGATCGCCGTAGGTGATGATGTCGACGTCGAGAGTACGCGGACCCCACCGGACAGAGCGGACCCGGTGGTGCTTATTCTCAACGGCCTGACAGTGCTCAAGCAGTTCATACGGCCCAAGGTCCGTCTCAATCTCGATCACCATGTTGAGGTAGTCCGGCTGCTCCGGGCCGCCGACGGCCTTCGTCTGCACGATCGGCGACACTTCACGCAAACGCACGTTCGTGGAGTCAACGAGGTCGGCAACGGCGAGGGACAGCGTGTCGCGGCTTTCGCCGAGATTGCTGCCCAGCGCCAGGATGGAACGCACCGTTCCACTCATGAACGCTCCCGGAAGATGGAGACGGCGACGTCGCCAAACGGCACCTCGATGGGCGCCTTGGGTTTGTGCACGGTGACCTCGACGGCGTCCACGGCGAAGGCGGAAAGGATAGCGGCGGCTATGCGCTCAGCCAGTGCCTCGATGAGATCAAGCGGCTCACCTGTGATGAGTTCTACGACCTGTTCGGCGAGTTCGCCGTAGTGCGCGGTGCGCGTGAGGTCATCGCTCTCACCTGCCGGCCGCAGATCGAGGTGAAGCACCACGTCGACAATGAAGGGCTGGCCATCACGGCGCTCATGCTCGAACACCCCATGGTGCCCGACGGCGGTAATCCCCGTCAGTGTGATCCTGTCCCGCTGCGCGGGAGAACTTTGTGCCATGATCCGTCTACCTGGTCCAGGCTGCGGCGACCTTGACCGCATCCAGGTTCGGTCCGACGTCATGCACACGGACGCACCAGGCGCCGTGTGCAGCTGCTAGGGCGGAAACGGCAACGCTCGCGTCACCGCGCTCGGCGGGAGCTGCTGCCTTGCCAGCAACGCTGAGCAGGGTTCCGAGGAACCGCTTGCGGGAGGCTCCCACCAGAATGCGGTGACCGAGCACGTCGAATCGGTCCAGTGCGCGCAACAGTGCCCAGTTGTGGTCTTCCTTCTTGGCGAAGCCAATTCCGGGATCCAGGATGATCTGTTCCGGGGTTACACCGGCGGCGTAGAACTTGTCCCGGATGTCCGTGAGTTCGGAGATGACGTCCTCAACGACGTCATCATAGCTGGCAAGGGAATCCATGGTTTGCGGATTGCCGCGCTGGTGCATCAGGACGTAGTGGACTCCGCGTTCGGCAATCAGTCCCGGCATGTCCGGATCGAAATCCAGCCCGGAAACATCGTTCACAATGGCGGCGCCGGCATCAATCGCCCTAGCTGCAGTGGCCGCATGCATGGTGTCGACACTGACCAGCGCGCCCGCCTTAACCAGAGCCTCGACAACCGGAATGATGCGCTGCTGCTCCTCCTCTACGGTGATGCGGTCAGCGTTGGGGCGGGTCGATTCTCCGCCGACGTCCACGATGTCCGCTCCGGCGTAATGCATGCGCAGCCCTTCAGCAATGGCTTCATCTGCCGTTGCGAACTTGCCGCCGTCACTGAAGGAATCAGGGGTGACATTGAGGATTCCCATCACCAGCGCCCGCTCCGTCGGCAGGTCCGCGAAGGACTTGCGAACCCGGGATGGCCGCAGGACGGGAATGGGGGAGGTTGCCGGTCCGGTTCCTGGGGCTGCCGCGAGTGAATCCATAAAGTTGCTGTGTCCTATCTTCCAAGTATCAGGCTCATGGCCTCGGCGCGCGTGGCGGCTTCCCGCACCTGTCCGCGCACCGCTGAAGTGACCGTTTTGGCTCCCGGCTTGCGGATGCCGCGCATCGACATGCACATATGCTCACATTCGATGACCACGATCGCGCCCTTCGGCTGCAGGTGCTCCATCATCGCATCCACGATCTGCGTGGTGAGGCGCTCCTGCACCTGCGGACGCCGCGCATAAATCTCCACCAGCCGCGCCAGTTTGCTCAGGCCTGTGATTTTTCCGTCGTCTGAGGGAATGTACCCGATATGCGCTGAACCATGAAACGGGACAAGGTGATGCTCGCACGTCGAATAGAACGGAATGTCTTTGACGAGCACCAGCTCTTCGTGGTCCAGATCAAAGGTGGTCGAAAGGACATCCTTGGGATGCTGGTGAAGTCCCGCGAAGAACTCCGCGTACGCGCGGGCCACCCGTTTGGGTGTTTGCACGAGGCCGTCCCTGTCAGGATCCTCGCCGATGGCGGCGAGGATCTCCCGGACTGCCCGCTCGATTCTCGGCTGGTCCACCGTTGAACCGCTGGCCGCGAGAGCCACATCAACCATTTGATCGTCAAAATCGGTCACGCCAAGAATCCTATCCCGGCCCCTGTGGCCGACCTGCTAGCGGTTACGACGCTGGCCGTACCCGTCCTGGTCATTGTTCCCGGTGGTTCCGCCTTTGTTGTCCGGCTCAGTCTCCGGCTCCGGCAGGGCATCGCCCGTGACGTCGAAACCGCTGGGCAGATTGGCATCCGCAATCTGATCCTGCGGCGAAACGTTTTCGGGGTCAGGCTCTCCGGCTGCCTCCGCTTCCTGGCGTTCCTTGGCGGAGACCACGGGAGGGAGGGAGTGCACCGGCCGGCTATCCTTCGAGAGCCAGATGCTGCGCGCGTCCCGCTTGCGGATGTCGGTGAAGACCTCTGCAATCTCCGCCTGGTTCAGGGTTTCGCGTTCCAGCAGTTCGAGAGCCAGCCGGTCCAAAACGTCTCGGTTTTCGGTAAGGATGGCATACGCCTCATCATGGGCGTTGTCCACGAGCCGACGCACCTCCTCATCGACGATGTAGGCGATGTGATCCGAATAGTTGCGCTCGTGGCCCATGTCGCGGCCCAGGAACGGCTCGCCGCCGCCCTGGCCGAGCTTCACGGCACCGATCCTCTCGCTCATCCCGTACTGTGTCACCATCTTCCGGGCAGTAGCGGTTGCCTTCTCGATGTCATTCGATGCACCTGTCGAGGGATCGTGGAACACGATCTCCTCCGCCACGCGGCCGCCCATGGCATAGGCCAGCTGATCGAGGAGTTCGTTGCGGGTGATGGAGTACTTGTCATCCGCGGGCAGCACCATGGTGTAACCCAGAGCCCGGCCCCGCGGAAGGATGGTCACCTTGGTGACCGGATCCGTGTTGCGCAGTGCGGCGGCAACCAGGGCGTGGCCGCCCTCATGGTACGCCGTGATTTTCCGCTCCAGCTCCTTCATGACCCGGCTGCGCTTCTGCGGCCCGGCGATGACGCGGTCGATCGCCTCGTCGAGGGCGCGGTCGTCGATGAGCTGGGCGTTGGACCGGGCGGTGAGCAGCGCTGCTTCGTTCAGGACGTTCGCGAGGTCAGCACCGGTGAACCCGGGAGTCTTTTTGGCTACGGACTTCAGGTCCACGCCGGGCGCCATGGGCTTGCCCTTCGAGTGGACCTGCAGGATGCGCAGGCGCCCGCCCATATCCGGGGCTTCGACGCCGATCTGCCGGTCGAAGCGACCGGGACGCAGCAGCGCAGGATCCAGCACGTCCGGTCGGTTGGTCGCTGCGATGAGGATGACGTTGGTGTTGGCGTCGAAGCCGTCCATCTCCACCAGAAGCTGGTTGAGGGTCTGCTCACGCTCGTCGTTGCCGCCGCCCACGCCGGCACCGCGGTGGCGTCCGACCGCGTCGATCTCGTCAACGAAGATGATGGCCGGAGCGTTGGATTTTGCCTGTTCAAACAGGTCACGGACGCGCGAGGCACCGACACCCACGAACATCTCGACGAAGTCGGATCCGGAGATTGAGTAGAACGGCACTCCGGCTTCACCCGCAACGGCGCGGGCCAAGAGGGTTTTACCGGTTCCGGGAGGGCCGTAGAGAAGCACGCCCTTGGGGATCTTCGCGCCGAGCGCCTGGAATTTGGCAGGCTCCTGCAGGAATTCCTTGATCTCGTGGAGTTCCTCGACTGCTTCATCAGCGCCTGCGACGTCATTGAAGGTGACCTGGGGCATGTCCTTGTTGATGAGCTTGGCTTTGGATTTGCCGAACTGCATCACCTTGGAGCCGCCGCCCTGCATCCTGCTGAGCAGGAACCAGAAGATTGCACCAAGGATCAGGATGGGCAGGATCAGGCCGAGGATGCTGGTGAACCAGTTGTTCTCGACCGGCTGGTCCGTGAAGCCGTCCACGTCTGAGGAGTTGATGGCGTCGACTACGTCCTCGGCACGTGCGGCGCTGAAGAAGAAGGAAACGCTGCGGCCGAGCTCTTCATAGTCCTCGCGCAGCGTGAGATCAACCCGCTGCTCGCCGTCGTAAATCTTTGCCTGCTCCACCTGATCGCTCTCGAGGAGTTCCAGGCCGATATTGGTGTCCACTCGGGCACCGCTGCTGTTGAACACGGAGGGCAGGATGACCAGAAGTGCGGCAACTGCCAGCACAATCCAGAAAATGGGTCCTCTGAACAAGCTCTTCAATTTCATTCAACTCAGGGCGCAGTGCCCTGTCCCTCCTGATTAACTGCCACATAGCGCTCGTCCACCTGCGGATCGCCCAAAGCGGCGCGCCCGAAATGTGCTACCAGCTTTACATTCTCTCCAGAATCCACGCGCACCCGCGGTGGAAAGTTCCCTCTGGGCGTACAGGCGGGTTCCCGCCCACCTGCGGAGCTATTCGTAGACGTGCGGCGCGAGGGTACCGATGAAGTCCAGATTGCGGTACTTCTCGGCGAAGTCCAGGCCGTAGCCCACCACGAACTCGTTCGGGATGTCATAGCCGACGTACTTCACGTCGATCGCTACCTTTGCGGCGTCAGGCTTGCGGAGCAAAGTGCAGATCTCGACGGAAGCGGGACCGCGTGAGAGCAGGTTGGCTTTCAGCCAGGACAGGGTGAGCCCCGAATCAATGATGTCCTCGACGATCAGGACGTGCTTGCCCATGAGGTCTGTCTCGAGGTCCTTGAGAATCCGGACCACACCGGAGGACTGCGTTCCCGAACCGTAGGAGGAAACGGCCATCCAGTCCATGGTGACGTGCGAGTGCATGGCGCGTGCCAGATCAGCCATGACCATCACCGCACCCTTGAGCACTCCAACGATGAGGACGTCCCGGCCGGCGTAATCGCGGTCGATTTCCGCGGCCAGTTCCTGGACCCGTTGCTGAATCTCTTCCTTGGTGTAGAGAACGTGCTTGAGGTCCGACTGGACGTCTTGTGAATCCACCAATTACTCCCGGATTGTGAGGTTTTTCCTAAGGACAAGACTGCCATAGCTTGAGTGGCCTTGGGGAACCCCTGCACCCCTGACCTGCCGGTAGGCGCTCACGCTGCCGCCGAGCTGCACTGGACCCGCCGATCCGGTGCGCCGCAACAGGTTCTCTGCGGCCAACAGGCGTTCGAAGCTTGGTTGAATTCCGCCGAGTTCGACGACGGCGAGCGCCAGGACCCGCTGCCGGAGAGCGGGCGGAAGGGCGCGCAGGCCCTCTTCGGACAGGAGGAGGCTGCCGCCGTCGTGCTCTTCTTTCCCCGGCTCACTACTGCCTGCAGTCTTTCTGAGCCGGCCGTACTCGACCTCTGCGAGCTCGTCCAGGTAGGCGGCGTCCTGGGAGAGGATCCGCGACGTCCGGTACAGGGACTCTGCGATTCCGGGGCCTAGCTCGTCCTCCAGGAAAGGCAGCACCCGGGTGCGTACGCGTGAGCGCATCAGGGAAGGGTCCGCGTTGGTCGGATCATGCCACGGGTCAAGACCAGTGAACCGGCAGATCTCCTCCGTCTGAATGCGCCGGAGGGCGAGGAACGGTCGAAGGTAAACCCCTCTGCGCGGGGGCATGCCGCTCAATGAGCGGGTTCCCGAACCCCTGGAGAGACCGAGGAGTACCTGTTCGGCCTGGTCATCGAGGGTATGGCCGAGCAGAACGGCGGCGGCGCGGTGCTGTTCGACGGCGGCATCGAGCGCCCCGTATCGGGCAATCCGTGCTGCGGCTTCCGGGCCCATTCCAGCTGTTGCCACCTCAACCCGGCGCACCTCCACCGGTGCAAGGCCCAGAGCCGCCAGTTGGGAGCGCGCGGCCTCCGCTACGTCCGCGCTGCCCTGCTGCAAACCATGATCGACGACGACGGCACCCACCCGGTACTGACCGGTCTGCGCGAAGTACGCCGCCGTAACGGCTAGCGCGAGTGAGTCGGTTCCGCCGCTGCACGCAACCAGGATCAGCGATCCCTCGGAAACCTGCGCATCCTCGAGCGCGGCGCGGATCAGGTTTCTCGCCGTGCCGACCGTAGGGCTGAGCCGCGGCCGGCGGCTCACAGTCCCATCCGGGTGATCCACTCCCTGGGCGCGTGGATCTCCTTTTCGGTGGGCAGGTTCTCCGCTTGCTCCCACACCCGGTTGAACCCTTCCATACCGACGGCGTCCACGACCGCGCGGACGAAGCGTGCCCCGTCGCTGTACTGGCGCATTTTCGCATCCAGGCCCAATAGGCGGCGGATGAACTTCTCGACCGGTCCACGGGTTTTCCCTCGTGCGTTGAACCGGCGGCGGATGGTCTTCACGGTGGGCACGATGCTGGAATCAACGGCGTCCATCACCACATTCGCGTGTCCTTCGAGCAGGCTCATGACGGCGGTGAGGTGGGAGAGCCGGGCCTTGTCTTCAGGTTCCTGGAGCAGGGAGAGGATGCCGCCATCGCTCGGGGGCACGCCGTCGTCGTCCTGGTCCTTACCGTTCTGGCTGCGTGTTGGCAGCGACTTCAGCGCGTTGGTGAGCCGCTCCGCCAGGGTTTCGGCCTTGTCCGCCAGGCCGACGGTGAGTTCGGAGATGTGCTCCAACATGTGGTCCTTGAGCCACGGTGCGGCAGCGAACTGCACCCGGTGGGTCTGCTCGTGCAGGCACACCCACAGCCGGAAGTCGGCGGGCTCCACATTCAGTTCACGCTCAACGGAGACGATGTTGGGCGCCACGAGCATCAGGCGTCCGCCGGGCCCGCGGCTGGAGGCAACAAACGGATCATACTGCCCGAGGACCTTGCTCGAGAGAAAGGCGAGGATGGTGCCCATCTGGGCACCGGTCACTGCGCCGCCGAGGGCCGCATTGGCCGCCTTCAGCTGCTCGCCTTTGGTCTGCGCAAGGTGCTCGATCGCCGGCGCCATCAGCACCTTGAAGCTCTGGGTGTTGGCCTTGGCCCACGATGCGCGGTCCACGATGATCAGCTCCGAATCCCGCAGGTCCCGCGCCGCCTCGAGGCCCGTGATCCGATGAACGTGCTCAACGGAGAGATCTGCCAGTTCCCGGAGGTTCGCTACGGCGTCCCGCACTTCCCCGGCGCTCAGTTTGGGGCCCGGAGGCGCCAGTTTCGCCGCGCTGCTGGCGGCCAGATCCCAGTTGACGAGCTGAAGGGGGGCGTTGCTGTCCATGGTGGCCATTCGACCACATTAGTCTGGGAGGCCGCTTGGCGGAGTCCACCCAGAGCGCACACCGGGGTTCAGCGGCACCCGCAGGTGGCAAGGACAGCGGCTGCTCTGTCCACCGCGGCCCGTGCCGGCTCCGTGGTCCCGTCAAGGCCGCTCGCAATGAACGAGAACACCAGCAGGCGGCCATCAACTGACACCACGTGACCGCTGAGGGCAGTCACCGCGTTGAGGGTTCCGGTCTTGGCGCGGACCAGGCCCGCGCCCGCAAAAGTGGGGGCGTCGTCGTCGTTGTAGCGGTCCGCCAGCGTGCCGGAGAGGCTGGCCACGGGAAGGCCGTGCAGCACGTGCCGCAGCGCCCGGTTGTCGGAGCGGAGCAGCGTGCGCACCACGTCCGAGAGCTGCCGCGGGCTGATTCGGTTCCTGGGCGAAAGGCCTGAGGCATCTCCAAGCACCATTTCCTCTGTCTGCACTTCGAGCCCGGCGATCACCTCGGCGATCGTTTCGAGCCCCCCGCCAAACGACGCCGGCCTGCCGCTGGCCTCTGCCGCGAGCCGGGCGAGCACCTCGGCGAGGTAGTTGTCCGAGGTGCGGAGCATGTGTTCAACCAGCGCTTCGACCGTCGCCGACTCGACGGACGCCACCTCCTCCGCGTCCTCACCCGTAACCTGCCGCTCGATGCCCTCCTCAACCTGCACGCCAGCGGCAAGTAGCGCCTCCCGGAATACGGTGGCCGCAGCCAGTGCCGCATCCGCCGCCCTCGCGCCGGACTGCTTCGACTCATCCGTCCAGGACGAATTGATGGCGAGAGGATAGATCGGCGCAATCTCGCCGGCCTGCACGTCACCGGGCTGCCAGCTGGGGTTGAGGACGTCCCCGACAAAGAGCGAGTCGTCAATCACGACGCGGTACGGGCCATCGCCGTCGAGCTGGGCTGCCGTCTCCCGGGCGAGTGTAGCAAGACCGGCATGGCCGATAACGCTCTCGGCATCGGACTCCCCGGAGCCGAGGAGGACGTCCCCTCCTCCACGCAACACCAGGACGCCTTCCCCGCCGGCGCCTCCCGTGAGCACAGAGGTGGTCAACCGCTGATTCGGATCGAGTTTGGCCAGCGCCGCGGTGGCAGTGAGGATCTTGATGTTCGAGGCGGGAAGCTGCGGTTCCCCTCCGCCCCGGTCAAAAAGCACCTCGCCGGTCAGCGCATCAAGAACGACGCCGGTCACCGGGGTCCCGCCCGGAACCTCCAGTGCGGCGGCGAGCAGGGGGGCAAGAACGTCCGGAACCGGCACCGGCGCCTGTGCGTCCAGCTGGCTGACGAGCGTGGGGGCGGCAACGTCGTCCGGAGTTTGTTGGATGACCGGGATTTCCGGTTCCGCCTGCGGAGGCGGGCCGGTGACCAGCTCCGCAACCTGCGGGCCGTAATGGAAACCGACAGGGACCGCTAGCACTCCGAGAACCAGGGCAAGCAACAGGGCAGTGAACACCCTGGCGCTGCGGTTCATGGCGTCCTCTCGAAAGGCTCATGCTGGGAACTGAAGGGATCGGCTCCGGACACGAATCGATGATGCGCGCGGCGGCCTATATCTTTAACAGTAGATGGGGGCTGCGGGTGGTTCGGCAGCCCCGCCAAGGTTTTCACTTACCAACCGCTGACCGCAGGAGTTCCACATGGCAATGAAGCTCGACGTCACCATTGAGATCCCCAAGGGATCACGCGTCAAGTATGAGATCGACCACGAGACCCACCGCCTCCGGCTGGATCGCGTGCTCTTCACCTCGATGCAGTACCCCACGCATTACGGCTACTTCGAGAACACGCTGGGCGAAGATGGAGATCCGCTGGACGCCCTGGTTCTGCTGCAGGACTTCGACCTCATCCCGGGAGTCCTGGTTGAGTCCCGCCCGATCGGCGTTTTCAACATGGTGGACGACGGCGGCGGAGACGCCAAAGTACTGTGTGTCCCCGTTGATGCCCGCTTCGACCACATCCAGGATCTCGGAGACGTTTCCAAGTTCCTGCTGGATGAGATCGAGCACTTCTTCCGGAAGTACAAGGATCTGGAGCCGGGCAAGTGGGTTGAAGCCGCTGATTGGGAGGGCCGCGAGGCCGCAGAGGCAGAAGTTGAGGCATCACTGAAGCGTTTCCAGGCTCTGGGTGAAGCAAGTGAAGAGGACGAGCCGCAGGGGCGCGCTGTCGACACCGACACCGACAACGCTGACAATGATCCGCAGGGCCGGTAGCTCCTGATCGATAGTTCCACACCAAACATTGCCCTCGAATCAACGCAAATCGGTTGATTCGAGGGCTTCCTCGGTCATACTGGGGTCATGCTGTTCGTGGTCACCATCAATCAGCGCGATTCCCGCGACGTGGGTGACCTGGTGCCCGAGCTGCTGCGTGAGTTCCGGTTCATCGACACGGTGGTGCCGTTTCAACGCTCGGTGGGCGACGAGCTGCAGGGCGTTGTGGGCAGCGCCGGGGTTGCCGTCGATGTGGCGCTGAAAGGGATCCGGTACCGGCGCTGGCACGTCGGGATCGGCGTCGGAGAGGTCCATTCCCCCCTGCCTGAACGCATCACCGACGCCGAGGGGTACGGACTGGTGTACTCGCGCAGGGCGGTGAACCGGGCGCAGAAGACTGGTGAGCGGATCCCGCTCGCGGTGGAAGGCCCCGACTCGGAGGTTTCGGCCGAGGCGGAAGCGGTGCTGCGCCTTTTGGGGCAGATTGTCTACACGCGCACCGACGCGGAGTGGAATGTCCTGGACCTCATGACACCGGGAGCCCGCGGGCAGCAGAAACTGATAGCCCAGGAGCTGGGAATCACCACCCAGGCAGTGAGCAAGGCCGTCATCCGTTCACACTGGATGGAAGAGTGGGCCACCCGTCCCGCAGCCGCCCGGCTGCTGGACCTGGTGTACGGCCCGGCGGCGCTGCCGCCGGCAGCGCTGGCGTACTAGCGCTCGTCCTGTCCCGCCCGGGTGAGGGAGCGCAGGATCTTCGCGGCGCCGTCGTCGTACACCGAAGCCGTCACCTCGGAAGCCGCGGCCAGCACCTCTTCAGGGGCCTGGCCCATCGCAACCCCGCGCGCTGCCCAGGAAAGCATCTCAATGTCATTGCGGCCGTCACCGATGGCAACGGTTTCGGAGGGATCGACGTCCAGCCTCCGACGTACCAGCTCAAGCGCGCTGGCCTTCGTGACGCCCGCAGCTGCAATGTCCAGCCAGGCGGTCCACCCTACCGAGTAGGTAACACCGTGGAGTCCGATGGATTCGACGGCCTCGCCGAACTCCTCGGCCGTGCTGTCCGTACTGAACACCACCACCCGGACGGCCCGCGCCCGCAGCATCCGCTGGAAGTCAACGCTTTCTGCCTCTGCTCCGAAACTCGCATCCTGGAACCGCTCGGTGGAAAGGAAGCGGCCCTCATCATCCTCGAGGGCGAACTTGGCCGAGGGAAGGCACTTTCGCAGGGCCACCAGCGCCGGTCGCGGGTCGAAGACCACCCGGTTGACGACTTCATAGCCGTCCTCGAACTCGTCCACATCGATGCGAAGAGTGACGCCGCCGTTGGAGCACACGGCATGACCGCGAGTAAGCCCGATCTTCTCGATAATGGGCAGGGTGGCGCCGAGCGATCTGCCGGTAGCGATCACCACCTCGTGGCCGGCATCCACGACGGCGCTGGCCGCGGTGCGGACCTCGTCCGACATGAGCCCCTCGTGATCCACAAGGGTCCCGTCAACATCGAGGGCAATGAGTTTCCGTGTTGTCTGCTGCTGGTCATCGATGCCAGCGGAAAATGTAGTTGTCATCGTTAAAGTGAACCAGAAAGCCAGTAATCGCGGGTAGGTTTTTGATCACAACTAAGCCAACGGCTGGTTACGTGTGAGGGCTGAACCTGCCTCTACAGGACCGGGAGAACCTCCAGGCCTCCGAGATATGGGCGCAGTGCGGCCGGCACGTTGACCGAGCCGTCAGGGTTTTGGTGATGCTCAAGGATGGCGACAATCCACCGGGTTGTCGCGAGGGTACCGTTCAGCGTTGCCACGGCGCGGGTAGCCTTGGCGCCCTGCACGCGTTCGCGGATGTTGAGCCGCCGAGCCTGGAAGCCGGTGCAGTTAGAGGTGGACGTGAGCTCGCGGTACGCGTTCTGGGTGGGCACCCAGGCTTCGCAGTCGAACTTGCGCGCGGCTGACATCCCGAGATCCCCGGCGGCGGTGTCGATGACGCGGTAGGGCAGCTCAACCTTTGCCAGCATCTCCTCTTCCCAGGCGAGCATGCGCTCGTGCTCCGCTTCTGATTCCTCAACCGTGGTGTAAGTGAACATCTCCACTTTGTTGAACTGGTGCACCCGGATGATCCCCCGGGTGTCCTTCCCATGTGAACCGGCTTCCCTCCGGTAGCAGGAGGACCAGCCGGCATACCGCAGTGGCCCGGCCGAGAGGTCCACGATCTCATCCGAGTGATACCCGGCCAGCGCTACCTCGGACGTGCCGGTCAGGTAGAGGTCGTCCTCCGGAAGGCGATAGATCTCCGCGTCGTGGGCGATATCGAAACCGGTCCCCTGCATGGTCTCGGGCCGCACCAGTGTGGGCGTGATCATGGGTGTGAACCCGGCACTGATTGCCTGATCCATAGCCATGTTGAGCAGGGCAAGCTCCAGGCGCGCACCTACGCCCTTCAGGAAGTAGAAGCGGGACCCGGAAACCTTGGCGCCGCGCTCCATGTCGATCGCGCCGATCAGCTCGCCGATTTCCAGGTGGTCCCGCGGATCAAAATCGAACTGCCGGGGCTCTCCTACTGTTTTGAGGACCACGAAGTCTTCCTCGCCACCAGCCGGCACGCCATCGAGAATGGCGTTGGGCAGCCGACGCAGAAGGGCGTCCGCCTCGGATTTCGCTTCCTCGGCCTGCGCTGCGGCAGCCTTCACCGACGCCGCCAGTTCCTTCACCTCGGCAAGAAGTGCCTGCTTTTCCTCGCCCTGCGCCTTGGCAACGCGCTTGCCGAAGGAGTTCTGCTCAGCCCGCAGCGACTCCGCACTCGTGACCGCCTCGCGACGCCGGGAATCAGCCGCGATGATCGCATCCACCAAAGACTCGTCGGCCTTCCGCGCACGCTGCGAAAGGCGGAATTTTTCAGGATTGTCGCGGAGTTCGTTTACGTCGATCACCTCACAAGACTACCGAATGGGATCTGCGCGCCCGGCACCCGTGCGCTGAAGGATAGTCTGGGGAAATCATGCCCCTTGAGTGGATTATCACCGCCCTTGCGGTTGTCGCCGCAGCCGCGTCAGCGTTCAGCTGGTGGGGCGTTCGAAAGCTGCGCCGTGAACGCTCACTGCAGTGGGAGGAACCGCGCCCCACCCTTTCGGCGACCGGGGAACAGCAGCGGGTTGCGTTGGTCCTCAACCCGGTCAAACTCAGTGCGCCGCTCGCCCGCGAGCAGGTTGAGCAGGCCTGCTCAGACGCCGGATGGGAACCTCCCCTGGTGCTGGAGACGACGGTTGCGGAGCCGGGTGCCGCCCAGGCGCGGCGCGCTGTCGCAGAAGGTTACGACGTCGTTCTTGCAGCAGGCGGGGACGGCACTGTCCGCGCCGTGGCAACCGGGCTGGTTTCCAGCGATGCCGCGCTGGGACTGCTGCCGCTGGGGACCGGTAATCTGCTGGCGCGCAACCTCGGTATAGCCGTCAACGACGTGCCACGCAGCGTCAGGCAGGCGCTTCACGGGGCTGGCCGGCGGATCGATATGGGCCGTGTCGAGCTCCGCAATGAGCGGACCGGTGTCAGCGGTGAGCATACATTCCTGGTGATGGGCGGCGTCGGGCTTGATGCTGTGGTGGTGGCTGCCACCAAGGACGCCCTGAAGAAGAAATTCGGTTGGCTGGCTTACAGCGAAGCCGGCGTGCGGAGCCTGCCCGGAAAACGCCAACGCATGTCGATCAGCATTGACGGCGGGCCCGCGCAGACCCGGAAAGTGCACAGTGTCCTGTTCGCAAATTGCGCACGGCTGCCCGGCGGCATCACCTTCGTCCCCGACGCGACAATAGACGACGGCTATCTCGATGTTGTGATTACCAGTCCGCGGAGCATACTCGGCTGGCTGTGGGTTGCCGCGAAGATCCTCTTCCGGCACGCGGGGCCCATTCCGGTGATCACCTACCACCGCGTGAAGCGGGTGGACGTCCGTGTCTCCGAGGCAACGGGCACCCAGCTCGACGGCGACACCTCCGGCGATGTGACCTCCCTGAGCGTGAGCGTGGCTCCCGGCGCACTGATGGTCCGGGTCCCTGGACGGGCAACCGGACCATCAACTGGAATGTTCAGCGACGCGCCTGCGCAGTAGAAACGCTGCTAGTGGCGCTCAGTTCCCTCGGCGTCGCCGCCTTCCTGGAGGGACGGGACGGAGTCAGCATCGGTGTACTCCCCCTCAATGTTGGAGTCTGCGTCCGTGGTGCCGTCCTTGTCGGTGTACTCACCTTCGTCAAGCTGGTCCTGACCTTCGGTGTACTCGCCGACCCCGTCAGCGCGCTGCGCGCCGGTGTAGCCGCCCGTGGCTGCGCCGGTTGTCTCACCCACCGCATCAGCGTTCTGTGCCTGGCTGTTGATGAGCTGCTGCTCCTCCGCGAAGCGCAGGTCATTGCCCTGGTCGCCGGCATCGCCGTGCCAGTTCGGGTCAGAGGTGGATCCGTCATCCTTGTTTGGGTTGACCTCGTTGTTGTGTGGCTGCTCGCTCATGGTGCCTGCCTTTCCAAAAGGGTCGCCCATTGGCCGGGCGCTCACCATCAGCCTACTTAGCGACCGGTCCATGGGAAAGCATTCCTACGCTTTAAGCAGCTCGCGAACAGCCTTCTCCGACGCGGAGTAGCTCGCCACGGGTATGGCCTCCCCGGACATGAAGCGGTCCACCACGCGCGGGTCCACATACGAGCTGCGGGCGATCGCCGGAGTATTGCCGAGGTGTTCAGCGACCGAGCGCATGGTCGCGGCGACTGCCTTCTGCCGCGCCGTCCGACTGGTGGCCTTCAGATCCATCCGGGCGAGCTCCATGGCCGCGACGACAGTAGCCTGCCAGGTGCGGAAATCCTTTGCCGTGAAGCCTCCACCCGTGACCTGGCGGAGGAACTCATTGAGCTGGGAAGCGTCAATCGAATGCCAGGATTCGTCTGCGGCACGGTACGCAAGCATAGTGTCCGCGCCTTCCCTGCGCATCATCGGGCGCAGCGCCGCGGCGAGATCCGGGTCCTCGATGGTGGTGTCCCACTGCTGGCCGCTCTTTCCGGGAAACTGCAGGGTAATCACCGGTCCGCTGAGCGTAACGTGCTCAACCCGCAGGGTTGTCACCCCGAAAGAACCGTTCTCGGCTGCGTACTGCGCCGATCCAATCCGTAGCGCACCGGAGTCAACAATGCGCAGCGCAGCCGCGAAGGCCCGCTCCCGGCCGCTGCCGTTGCTGCGCAGGTGCTGTGTGATGACCCGCCGCGCGCTGGGGAGGCGTTCGCCGAAATCCAGCGCCCGGTCAAACTTCTCGCGGTCCTTCTTCTCCCGCCAGGCGGGGTGATAGATGTATTGCCGCCGACCGGCGTCGTCTGTGCCTAGCGCCTGGATATGGCCATTGGGATAGGGGCTGATCCAGACATCACGCCATGCCGGCGGAATGACCAGGTCTTTGATCCGCTCAAGTTCATCGCGTTCCAGCGGCTCACCCTGCTGGTTGCGGTAACTGAAGCCCTTTCCGTGGCGACTGCGGGTGTAACCGGGCTTGTTGCAGTCACTGCGTCGAAGTCGTGGCACGCCGCCTCCTCTGATACCGCCTGCAGGGAAGACCTAGCCTATGCTCTCCGGATCAACCGTGGGGGAACGCAGCAGCGAGTCAACCCACTCCTGCGCTGACTGGAACGCCTGGTCGGAGGTATGCCGGGCAACGTCATATTCACGCCGGTCCGCGCGTGCATAGGAACCGAGGAACCGCAGCCCCGGGCTGATGCGGTGCAGTCCCTGGAGGGCGTCGGCAACGCGGGCATCCGCTACGTGGCCGTCCGCGTCGATGCTGAAGAAGTAGTCCCCCAGGAACAGTCCCGTGGGGCGGGATTCAATCCTGCTGAGGTTGACTCCGCGTGCAGCGAACTGATCGAGAATCTCCATCAGGGCGCCCGGATGGTCTTCCGGCAGGGGAATGACCAGGGTGGTCTTGTCCGCCCCGGTCCGTGCCGGCAGGGTGTCCGGCCTGCTGACCAGGATGAAGCGGGTCACCGCGTCGGCAACATCACCGATGTGCTCTGCGAGGACGCGCAGGCCGAGGCGGTTGGCCACGAGAGGTGAGCAGATCGCGGCATCGTGGCCGGCGCCGTCGTCGAGCAGGGTGTGGGCTGCAGCCGCTGTTGAGGAAGCCGGAATGTATTCCGCGGCTGGAATGTTCTGTTCGGTCCAGCCCCGGCACTGCGCCCAGGCGTGGCCGTGGGTTGCTACGAAGCGGATGTCGGCGAGCTCCAGCCCTGGGCGTCCCACCAGCACAAAGGAGACCGGAACAAGGATTTCCCGGATGATGCGCAGGGGGTCCCCGTTGGCAATCGAATCAAGGGTGGCTGATACGCCGCCCTCCACCGAGTTTTCTATGGGCACCATCGCTGCCGTCACTCGGCCTGTGCGGACCATGTCCAGAGCGGAGCTCACCGTCACTGCGGGTACCCTCTCGGCCTTGTCCGCCCCGGGCACCTGGAGGAGAGCTGCCTCGGTGAAAGTGCCCTCGGGGCCGAGATATGCGTAGGAGCTCATAGAACGCGCGGCTCCTCACCGGTTTCAGAGACCATCGGCCTCGAGGCCTCCACCCAGGCGTCCATTCCGCCGCTGACATTCACCGCAGAGTATCCGTTGGCGACCAGCCATTCGCTTACCCGGAACGAGCGTCCGCCGGTCCGGCAAATGACGTGCAGGTCTTCATCCGGGTCAAGCTCGTCGAGCCGCGCCGGAATATCGTTGACGGGGATGTGCCGGGCTCCTTCGATGTGCCCGGCCTCCCACTCATAATCTTCACGCACGTCCAGGACGGCGGTGCCCTCACTGATTGCGTCGATGGACACGTTTTCGCTGTTGGTCACTGCAAGCTCCGTCTCTGTTCCTTGTCCGACTCCGACATTCCGACTCCAGTACGCCTTGAATCCAAGCCTATAGTGGGGACCGCAGACACCCCACCCCTGAGGAAGGCCCTCCTATGAGTTCCCTTTCCGAGCTGACCGCTCTTGAACAGCGGGACCTCCTCCGACGCGGTGAGCTCAGCTCCCGGGAACTCACTATGCATTACCTGGACCGAATCGACGCCCGGAATATGGAGCTGGGCGCCTTTGTCACCGTGACTGCTGACGCGGCACTGGCGGAAGCCGGCGCCGCTGACCAACTGCAGGCAAGCGGGGCGGACCTGCCTCTGCTACATGGCCTGCCGCTTGCGCACAAGGACCTGACCGACGTCGCCGGGGTTGTGACCACACACGGAAGCGCAGCGTTGCAGCACACGGTGGCGGCTGCAGACTCGCCGCTTGTCGCCGTTCTCCGGCGGGCCGGCGCGATCAGTGTGGGAAAGACGCAGGTTCCGGAGTTCGGTCTGAGCTGCTACAGCGAGAATTCCGTTGCACCGCCGTCGCGGAATCCGCTCGACCCGGCGCTCAGCTCGGGTGGTTCCTCCGGCGGCAGCGCAGCGGCTGTCGCGGCAGGCCTGATCCCGTT
>NZ_JAROKN010000053.1:0-18990 GCF_029455255.1 Arthrobacter vasquezii
GCGCACCGGAAGGCGCAGACCCGGCCGGACCGCGAGCGCACGGGGAGGCTACCCGTGGCTGACCGGCCCGCCGCTCACCCCATCCGGGTACTCGTGGTGGAGGACGATCCCATCGCGGCGGAGGCCCACGCTCTATACGTGAAGCGTCTCGACGGGTTTGACCTCGCCGGTATTGCCGGCACCGGATCCGAGGCGCTTGCGATGCTGCGCCGGCAGACCGAGGCGGGAGGCGCCGTCGTCGATCTGGTGCTGCTAGATATGAATCTGCCCGACCTTCACGGACTGGACATCATCCGCAGGATCCGAGGTTCGGGCAGCAGCGTGGACGTTATCGCCATCACAGCGGTACGGGAGCTCGGTGTGGTGCGCTCCGCGATCTCATCCGGAATTGTGCAGTACCTGATCAAGCCGTTCACCTATTCGGCATTCAGCGAGAAGCTGGGCAACTATCGGCTGTTCCGCGAGAACCTGCACGCGCAAGCCTCCTCCACCACGCAATCGGAAGTCGACAACGCGTTCGCAGCGCTGCGTCCGCCGTCGCAGGGAACCCTGCCGAAGGGGCTGTCCGAGGAGACACTGCGCGCCGTCGTTTCCTTCCTGTCTGCTGCGCCGGCGCCGGTGTCAGCGGTGGAAGTTGCGTCCTCGCTGGAACTGTCCCGGGTGACCGCACGCCGCTACCTGGAACACCTTGCCGACGGCGGGTCTGCCCGTCGGATGCCCCGCTACGGAACGCGTGGTCGGCCTGAACTCGAGTACACCTGGAACCGGTAGCCGAAAGCGTCGAGAATGTCCGGGTAGAGCAGTTCATGTATACAAAAAGCGCGCTAACGCGGCGATGTATTGTTTCGGGCGCCTGTTCTGTATACATTGGAGCGGTGATACGGGCGATGGAGCAGGCAGATGCGGGCCAGTGACCGCGCCTATCAGGCTCTACGCGCTGACATCATCGAGTGGCGGCTGGGGCCGGGCACCGTACTGGGGGAAGTCGAGCAGTCAGCCCGGCTCGGTGTCTCCCGAACACCGCTGAGGGAGGCCCTCTCACGGTTGACGGCCGAAGGATTGACGGCTCCGCAGCCGGGACGCGGGGTCATCGTCAGCGAGGTGTCCCTTGAGAAGATCACCGGGCTGTTTGATGTCCGCATCTCCCTGGACTGCACAGCTGCTGCCCTCGCTGCGACGCGCGGGGACCGGCACACATTCCAGGAACTGACCCGCCGGTTTGAATCGGCATCCTCGCTGATTCAGGAGGCCGACGGCGAACAGCACGAGTACTACGAGCTGGTCGCCGAGCTCGACGCCGCAATTGATGCAGCCGCCGCTAACCCCTATCTCCTTCAGGCCCAGCGGCACTTGCGCACTCACCTGAGCCGCGTGCGCCGGCTGGCCCGGGACGATGTTGCACGCCTGACGGCCTCGGCGTCCGAACATGCGCAGATAGCCCGGTCCATTGCCCAGGCCAACACCGACCTGGCCGTTGCATCGACCAAGGTCCATCTCCACAACAGCCTGCAGTACCTGCTGGCCGCCCGAACAGACAGCACCACCCGAACAGACAACACCGCGCGAACCGTCCGAGAGGAAACACCACATGGTTGAGCTACACCCCGTCCGAGTCCACCGCAGCGAGGAAAACCTGCCCCGAAGCGGCCAGCTGGCCTGGAAAATCGCCGAGGTGGCTGCCGATCCCGTGGGAGTCGACGACGACGTGACCGACATGGTGATCAACCGCATCATCGACAACGCGTCCGTCGCCGTTGCGTCCCTCTCCCGCGCACCGATCGTGGCTGCCCGTGCCCAGGCTCTGAGCCACCCCGTCTCCGCCAACGGACGCGGCGCAACGGTTTTCGGGATTGACGGGAAATCTTCGCCCGAGTGGGCCGCCTGGGCCAACGGGGTCGCCGTACGCGAGCTCGACTATCACGACACCTTCCTCGCCGCGGACTACTCCCATCCGGGAGACAACATCCCGCCGATCCTCGCCGTCGCCCAGCACACGGGGGCAAGCGGGGCGGACCTCCTGCGCGGCATCGCCACCGGCTACGAGATCCAGGTGGACCTGGTGAAGGCGATCTGCCTGCACAAGCACAAGATCGACCACGTTGCGCATCTCGGTCCGTCCGCGGCTGCGGGGATCGGGACCCTCCTCGGCCTCGACGTCGAGACGATCTTCCAGTCGGTCGGGCAGGCGCTGCATACGACGACGGCAACGCGCCAGTCACGCAAGGGCGAAATTTCGACGTGGAAGGCCCACGCGCCGGCCTTCGCCGGCAAGATGGCAGTGGAAGCCGTCGACCGGGCCATGCGCGGGCAGACCTCCCCCACACCGATTTACGAGGGCGAGGACGGTGTGATCGCCTGGATGCTCGACGGCCCCGACGCCCGCTATGAGGTTCCGCTGCCCACCCAGGGCGAATCGAAGCGAGCAATCCTGGACACGTACACGAAGGAGCACTCCGCCGAGTACCAGGCGCAGGCGTGGATTGACCTGGCCCGCAGGCTCCATAGCGCACATCCAGACGTCACCGACCCGCAGAAGGTTGAGGCCGTCCGGATCCACACCTCGCACCACACCCACTACGTGATCGGCTCGGGCGCGAATGACCCGCAAAAGTACGACCCAACGGCGTCCCGTGAGACGCTCGACCACTCGATCCCCTACATCTTCACCGTTGCACTGCAGGACGGACGCTGGCACCACGTCGACTCCTACACTCCCGAACGCGCTTCCCGCGCCGACACGGTCGAACTCTGGCGAAAAGTCACCACGGTGGAGGACGCTGAATGGACCCGGCGCTACCACTCACTGGACATCAGCGAGAAGGCGTTCGGCGGAAGGGTGGAAATCACTCTCACCGACGGAACCGTCATCACCGATGAGATTGCCGTCGCTGATGCCCACCCGCTGGGTGCCCGCCCCTTCGCCCGCGAGCAGTACATCGGCAAACTCCGCACCCTCGCAAACGGAATCGTGGACGACGCGGAGGTCGACCGCTTACTCGACGCTGTCCAGCGGCTCCCGCTGCTCGCGTCCGGCGAGCTGGACCAGCTAAACCTGACTGCCGCCGTCGGCGTCCTTTCCGCACAAGCACCGAAGGGGCTGTTCTAAATGCTGTACTCCTCCATAACGCCCGAGAAAAAGCGCGAAGCGCTGCGCGCAAGCCTGACCTCAGGCCATATCCAGCAGTTCCCCGGAGCCTTCAACCCCCTGTCCGCCCGCCTGATCGAGGACAAGGGGTTCGACGGCGTCTATATCTCCGGAGCTGTTCTCGCCAATGACCTTGGCTTGCCCGACATCGGGCTCACGACCCTGACCGAAGTTGCCACGCGCGCCGGCCAGATAGCGCGCATGACGGACCTCCCTTCGCTGGTGGACGCGGACACCGGTTTCGGCGAACCGATGAACGTCGCCAGGACGGTGCAGGAGCTGGAGAACGCGGGCCTGGCCGGCTGTCACATCGAGGATCAGTTCAATCCGAAGCGGTGCGGCCATCTGGATGGCAAGAACGTTGTGGACACCGACACTGCCGCGAAGCGAATCCGCGCCGCTGCCGATGGTCGCCGCGATCCCAACTTCCTTGTGATGGCCAGGACTGATATTCGCGGCACCGATACGTTGCAGGCAGCCCAGGAGCGGGCGAAGGCTCTTGTTGACGCCGGTGCGGACGCCATTTTTCCGGAGGCGATGCGGGATCTGACCGAGTTTGAGGCGATCCGCAATGCGGTCGATGTACCGATCCTCGCGAATATGACCGAGTTCGGAAAGAGCGAACTCTTCTCGATCGCGGACCTCGAATCCGTGGGTGTCAACATGGTCATCTATCCAGTGACGCTGCTGCGTAGTGCCATGGGCGCGGCGGAGCGTACGCTGGAAACGATCAAGGCCGACGGCACCCAGCAGGGCGCTGTTACTTCCATGCAGACCCGCGCCAGACTCTACGAGCTCGTCGACTACGAAGCGTACAACCAGTTCGATACCTCAGTGTTCAACTTCCAGGTCCCCGGCGGACGCTAAGCCGGGCCCAGCGCACCCACCACTTACAGACGAAGGAGTCAAGGCATGACCGAACCGCAGATCTACAAGGGCCTCGCCGGCGTCACCGCGGACACCACGGCAATTTCAAAGGTGAACCCCGAGTCCAATTCGCTGCTCTACCGGGGGTACCCGGTTCAGGAGCTTGCGGCCGCGGTGAACTTCGAGGACGTCGCCTGGCTGCTCTGGCACGGCGAGCTCCCGACCGAAGCGGAAGCCCGTGAATTCCACTCCGCGGAACGCTCAGCCCGTACGCTCGCGGACAACGTGAGGGCCGCCATTGACCTGCTGCCGCTCAGCTGCCACCCGATGGACGTCAGCCGTACCGCTGTATCGGTGATCGGGGCGAACCATCCGAAGGCAGAGGATTCATCTCCGGAGGCCGAACTGGAGAAAGCGGTGGAGCTGTTTGCTGCCTTCCCCGCAGTCGTTGCCTACGACCAGCGGCGCCGCCGCGGGCTGGAGCCGGTGGAACCCCGTGACGATCTGGATTACTCCGCGAACTTCCTGTGGATGACTTTCGGCGAGGAGGCGGCACCGGAGGTGGTCGAGGCCTTCAATATCTCGATGATCCTGTATGCAGAGCACTCCTTCAACGCCTCAACGTTCACCGCCCGCGTCATCACCTCCACATTGGCCGATCTTCACTCCGCGGTGACCGGGGCTATCGGAGCGCTCAAGGGTCCGCTGCACGGCGGTGCCAACGAGGCCGTCATGCATACCTTCGAGGAAATCGGCATCCGCGAAGAGGAGTCCGCAGAGGAAGCGACCGCCAGGGCCAAGGCATGGATGGACGAGGCCCTGGCCCAGAAGAAGAAGATCATGGGCTTCGGCCACCGCGTCTACAAGAACGGTGATTCCCGGGTGCCCACCATGAAAGCGGCCCTCGACGGCATGATCGAGCACTACGGGCGGCCGGAAATCCTCGGTCTGTATGAGGGCCTCGAAACAGCCATGCAGGAGGCCAAGGGAATCAAGCCGAACCTCGACTACCCCGGCGGTCCCGTCTACCACCTCATGGGTTTCGACACCGAGATGTTCACCCCGCTCTTCATTGCCGCCCGGATCACCGGGTGGACTGCCCACGTGATGGAGCAGCGCGCAGCGAACTCACTGATCCGGCCGCTGGCTGCGTACAACGGTCCGGAAGAACGTCACCTTTCCTGACAGCGGACCGGACCTGTCCGCCGGGGACTAGGCGAAGTCCGCTGTCCGCACCGTCTCATTGTCGCTATTGAGGGTGACGGTGACGTCCAGGCGCTGGCTGCGCAATACGTGACCGAGCCAGTGCCTGGCGTCCTCCCACATGCCGTCCCAGGGCACCTGCCCAACGGGGTACCAGCAGGGATCGATTTCATCTGTGAGGGCCGGCTCACCCCTGAAGCGGTCGGCCGAAAAGACCACTGCGTCCATGTCCAGTACGGGCTTGACCGGAAAGCGCCACCGCACCGGACCGAGCTCCAGGAGATCCGCCACGTCAACGACTATCCCGGATTCCTCCTGAACCTCCCGGGCCGCTGCTTCTCCCGCAGTTTCACCGGGTTCGATCCCGCCGCCAAGCGCAACGATCCGGCCCGTTCCGAATCCGGAGCGCTTCATTCCGAGCAGCACTTCGCGGCCGGCCTCCGTGTGCCGGAACAGAAAACAGAGCGCAACGCGTCGGGGGGTCATGCGAGCCAAGTTTAGTCGCGGCCGATCCCAGGGTTGATACCGCCGTCCGGTGTGGTCCGCCGCCGGTCATCCTCGCGAAGAAAGAATGCGCCCAGCGAACCCGCCAGCGTAGCGAAGACACCAATCGAATAAACGGCGAGCACAACCTGCATCACGCGGGCGAAGCCCGTCTCCGGTGTGATTCCACTGCCGGTGATCGTGGCCATCGCGCTTTCGAACAGCGCCTCACCGTAATTCGAGTGTGTTCCGGTCGCATAGAAAAGCTGGCTCGTCGCCAGGATGACGACGGCGGTCACGGCGACCATCCAGCCAATCCGGCTGGAAAGCAGCCTTCCAGCCGAGCGCGAACCCCGGATCCCTGCGGAAAGAATTCCTCCCACCCGTGCCACTCGTGTCAGCCGCAGCAGGCGCACCGCCTGCAGCGCACGGAAGAACCGGAGGAACGGCACCAGCAGGAAGACCACCTGCCACCAGTTCTTCTTCCAGAAAACCTTGCTGAACCCGGCGATGTAGGCACGCAGAAAGAATTCGGCGACAAACACTGCCCAGAAGACCCAGCCCGCGATGCTCAGTGCCAACACCAGGGTCGGGTTGGTAGCAAGGAGCTGGCCCAGGACCACGAAGAGGAAGACCAACCCGAGCACACCCATCGGCCGATCCAGGCGGCGGGCGAGCATTTCGGCGGCGGTCAGGCTGTCTCCCGGAGTGGGCGGTTCGGAAGAGAATTGGTGCGAGTCGTTCACTCGCCCATCTTTCCACGACAGGATGCTGAACCAGTTAGACTGCTCCGACCGACGACCCCCGACCAGTCAGGAGAGCGTTGTGCCGTTGCTGCTGTCCGTCCTCGGTGCTTTGGTGATCCTGCTGGGGCTGATCGAGGTGTTTCACACGCTACTTCACCCCAGCGGCCGCGGGCGCCTCAGCAGATTGTGCGTGGCGGCCGTCTGGAGGATCATGCGGCGCCTGGGAGACAAGGGCGCCGGAATTGCGGGGCCGCTCGCGCTCGTCTGCGTGATCGTTTTCTGGGCTGCCCTGCAGGCGCTCGGCTGGGCGCTGATGCTCTATCCTCACGTACCCCAGGGCTTCACGTACTCTCCTGGCCTCGATCCTTCCCGCTACGGTGACGCCGCTGAGGCCTTCTACATCTCCATGGTGACCCTGACGACCCTGGGATACGGAGACGTCATTGCTACCGACCCCCTGATTCGCCTCTTGGCTCCCCTGGAAGCGCTGACGGGCTTCGCTCTGCTGACGGCCGCGGTGTCCTGGTTCATGCAGGTCTACCCGGCGCTGGCCAGGCGACGCGCACTGGCGATCAGGCTCTCCCTGCTGCAGAATGCGGGTTACGCCGCCCGGCTGGAGCAGTTGAATGCTGCCGCAGTCACCAACACCGTGGAAACACTCGTTGCTGATCTGGTGCAGATCAGGGTGGACCTCACCCAGACCTCGGAGTCCTACTATTTCTGGGAGTCCAACAAGGATCTTTCCCTGCCTGCCTCACTCTCCTACGCTGTCGACATCGCTGATCAAGCAGGCCATTCTGCCCAGCCGACCCTCCAGACGGCCGGCGCCCTCCTGAGCGATGCTCTCGATTCGCTTGCCGCTTTCCTCAAGGAGGAGTTCAAGCACGAAGGCGAATCCACGCAGGACATCTTCCAGTCCTATGCCAGCGACCACCGGTACCCCTACCGGGAAAGTTCGTGAAGTAAACGCCCCGCTTCCCGGTCCGGACGGACCGGGGAGCAGGGCGTTAGCGGCCTGAAATGCGACTCAGTCGGTGACGGTAATCGAGTCAGCAATTTGGGCGAGCTGCGCGAACTCTTCCGACTGAGCATAGGCTGCCGCTTCAGCCATCGAGCTGAACTCAAGCGCACTGCCCGGTTCGTAGGGTGAGAACATGAAGGTGGTTGTCAACGCCAGCAGGCCCGTTCCCGGTCCACTGATCACGTTGTACAGCATGCAGGATTCTCCGGAAGCAGGCTGGTCTGCGCCAATCAGCGATGGGGCTGCCATGAGCGGGTCTCCCTCGAAAATCCGAAGCGTGAAGCGTGCGGGCACTTCTGAACCTCCCGGAACACTGACGGAAACGGGCACCGCTCCGAGTTCCTGCCACGGCACCGGGGCCTGGGAACACGCGCCGCCGAGGCCGCTCGCGCTCGAATGCTGCAGGTTGGCAACCTTTGTGTCCTCGGCATTCACCAGATCCACTCCCTGCGAGGCGGACACTACATCCCAATCACTCCGGGTGTCGAAGACGACCCCAAGTTCCGTCAGTTCGTGGGTCTCCGGCGAATCCGACGCTGAGGGCCCATCCCCCACCAGCTCCGGGCGCAGTTCCACGGGAATGCCGACGTCGATGAACTGCTGGTCCATCATTTCCACCGCGGTGCGGCCTTCCACAACGGGCAGGAACTCCCACTTCGTAAGCGCGCTGTAGCCGGCGGTTTCGACCAGCCATTGGCCGTCCACCCGTCGAGCGACGTAGTACCAGGCGTTGCCGCCGTCCTGCGGGTTGGCCTCAAAGCCCGCGTCCGTCAGTTCCATCGCCATCCAATCATCGGTGCAACCAACTACTGCATAGTGGCTCGGATCAGCCGCAAAGGGAGTCAGGCTCATGAAGTCACTCCCCTGTTCCATGACGCGGTCGACGTCCTGCACGCGGCAGCCCTCGTCCGCCGGAGGACCTGTCGGCACCCCGCTCGGCTCGACACTTGGTTCCGCAGTCGGTTCCGCGGTCGGTTCAGCTGACGGTGACGGATCGGCCGTTCGTTGCTGGGTCGGTTCAACCGATGGCGCGGGGTTCGTTGTTCCCGCCGGCAGGGGTGATTCAGCACCCAGGGAACCGCCGACGACGACGGCGCCCGCCACCACTGCTGCCGCGGCGGCACCCGCGAGAATCATTGCCGTCCTGCGGCGGCGCCGCAGGGGGACGACGACGGGACGGTCATCGCTGAAGGCGTCGTTCCCCTCATTCCCGGTTTCGCGGCCCACGATAGGCAAGCTGTCGATAGGTTCGGTGTTCATGGTAACTCCAGGTTCCTGCTGGCCGTTCCCGGCCGGAAGAGCGATTATTTCGGTGGGTGAATCGGAGGATTCCCGTTCGGCGCGCACGGGGTCGAGGCCCCGGATCAGGTTCTCTATGCGGTCCATTTCAGGCTCCTTCTTCTGCCATGAGAGCGGCAGGCATCATCTGTGCGAATGCGGCGCGGGCCCGGTGCAGGCGCACCTTGGCTGCGGAGGGACTACACCCCAGCACCTCACTGATCTCTGTGGTGGACAGGTCATCCCAATAGGCGAGGAGTAAAACTTCGCGTTCCTTCTCCCGGAGCCGCAGCAGTGAGTCGGCTACCGCCTGCTGCCCCGCCCCGTTTCCGGCCCGGGCGGCAAGAACAACCGAGTCCCGTACCCGTTGCATGAGATGCTCCGCCCGCTCACGGCGGCGGTATTCATTGCCGATGACGTTGCGGGCGACGGTGAGAAGCCACGCCGGCGTGACGTCTGAGGCTTGCGGGTTCCGCTGCCAGGCAATACGGAACACGTCGTTGGTGAGTTCCTCGGCTGCTTCCCTGCTGCTCACCCGCCGGTGTATGAAGGAAAACACTCGGTCGCGGTGTTCTCTGTGTAACGCCGCGAAAACGTCATCGTATCGCTGCAACACTGTCCCCCCTGGTGTATGTGTCCTGTCCATACACCTATAGTTTCCGACAGGCCTTCCGGGGTTACAGGCACTGTCAATTATCTGTCAACCACGTACCAATTAAAGAGCGCGCGGGTGGGCTGCAGCATAGATTTCCCGCAGCGTGTCAGCGGTGACCAACGTGTACACCTGGGTTGTCGTGACGGACGCATGTCCCAGGAGCTCCTGGACAACCCGGACGTCGGCGCCTCCCTGCAGCAGGTGGGTGGCGAAGGAGTGGCGAAGGGTATGGGGTGACACTTCCCCGGCTACTTTGGCGCGCTCCGCAGCGGCTTTTAGGATGGTCCATGCACTTTGCCTGCTCAGCCGGCCGCCGCGGAGATTGAGGAACAGTGCAGGAGCA
The DNA here is from genome assembly GCF_029455255.1 of Arthrobacter vasquezii. Classification (NCBI taxonomy): domain Bacteria; kingdom Bacillati; phylum Actinomycetota; class Actinomycetes; order Micrococcales; family Micrococcaceae; genus Arthrobacter; species Arthrobacter vasquezii. The sequence goes on from NZ_JAROKN010000053.1 coordinate 9,742, forward strand.
CTGTTCCTCTCGGATGCGTTGGCGGCCAGCGCCGGGCGAGCCCGCACCAAATAGGACTCTATGGCCCGCGCCGCGTAAGAGCCGAGCGGCACCAGCCGCTCTTTGGACCCCTTGCCGAACAGACGGACGACGGCGGGACCATCCAGGGCTGCATCGACCGACACATCATCCACGTCCAGTCCTACGGCCTCGCTGATGCGTGCCCCGGTCGAATACAGAAATTCCAGCAGTGCCCGGTCACGCAAGCCGCCGGGAGTGGAAGTGTCGACGGCTTCGAGGATCCGGGTGACGTCGTCCACGGAGATCGCCTTCGGAAGCCGCTGCCCGGCGGTGGGCGGGTGCACATCCTCGGCGGGATCCGCCGTCGTCGTTCCTTCGAGTGCGAGAAAGCGGTGCAGGCCGCGTACAGCGACAACGGTACGGGCTGCGGAGCGGGGACTCAGCGGCGCCTGCCCGTCCTCGCCGGTGGCCAGTCCCTGCGCGAACGCGGACACCTGCTGGCGCGTCACGGTGTCCATCGACTCGATGCCCGCTGCTGTGAGGAAGCGGTGGTATCTCAGCAGGTCGCGGCGATAGGCCGCAAGGGTGTTCACGGAGAGGCCGCGCTCCACCAGCATGTGCTGGAGGTACTCGCTGATAAGCCGGCCGGGTCCAGTGGTCTGGAGCTCGTCCTGTACGGTCGCTTGCCTGCCCTCGGCCATTGGGTCAGTCCTGCAGGACAGGGCCCTGGGGCCACGTTCCGTGCTGGCTATGGTGCTCGGGCCAGGGAGCATCTGCGGGGCGGAGGGAGCGGTAGCCCGATGTCTTGGCCGCCGCCGCTGCCAGCACGGCTGCCGCGGCGGAGGGGCTGTGGATCCGCCCCTCGAGCACTGCCTGGACTGCATCCGGCAAAGGTACCCAGGCGAGCTCGATTTCGGCTTCCTCATGGGTGCGGGTGTGCCGCTCGTCCTGAGGAACTTCCTCAATGCCCTGTGCGAGGTAGATACGCAGGGCTTCACTCGAGGAGCCGGGAGACAGGAACAGGTCCGACAGGACGTGCCAGGTGCTCGCCGTGACGTCCGCTTCCTCAGCCAGTTCCCGAGCTGCGGCGACGGCGAAGTCCTCTCCGTCAACGTCAAGGAGACCAGCAGGAATCTCCCACAAATCCATCCGGACCGGGTGGCGGTACTGGCGAAGCAGCAGGACGCGCTCGGAATCATCCATGGCGAGAATCGCGACCGCGCCCGGGTGCTGGATGTACTCGCGCGTGATCGGCTCGCCGTCCTCATCCAGCCGGAAGGTCTCGCTGACCACGTCCCAAATCTTGCCGGAGAAAGCCGTGGTGGAGTTGAGCAACCGGCGTGGACTCTGCCGGTCAGCTATTGCGGCGGCCTGCGGCTCGACTCCCATGGCTAAGCCTTGACGCCCCGGCGTGAGAGGGCCGCCTTGACCAGCCCGGCAAACAGCGGATGCGGGCGGGTGGGACGGGAGCTCAGCTCGGGGTGGGCCTGGGTGGAGACATAGTACGGGTGTGCCGAAGCGGGCAGTTCCACGAACTCGACCAGTTTGCCGTCCGTGGTGGTACCGGAGACAACCAAACCGGCGGCCTCGAGCTTCTCGCGGTACTCGTTGTTCACTTCGTAGCGGTGGCGGTGGCGCTCGCTCACCTCGGTGCGGCCGTACGTCTTTGCGATCACTGACCCCTCCTTGAGCGATGCGTCCCACAGGCCGAGCCGCATGGTGCCGCCCATGTCACCCTCGCCGGCAACGATCTCGAGCTGCTCAGCCATGGTGGCGATGACCGGGAAATCAGTGTCAGGCTCAAACTCGGTAGATGAAGCGCCCTTCAGGCCCACAACGTTGCGGGCGTACTCGATCACCATGCACTGCAGACCGAGGCAGAGACCCAGCGTGGGCACCTTGTTCTCACGGGCGTAGCGCAGGGCACCGAGCTTGCCCTCAAGCCCGCGGATGCCGAAGCCACCTGGGACGCAGATGGCGTCAACGCCATCGAGCGCCTTTGCCGCACCGTCCGGGGTTGCGCAATCGTCCGAGGGCACCCAGCGGATCTGGACCTTGGCCTTGTTCGCGAAGCCGCCGGCACGCAGCGCCTCGGTCACGGAGAGATAGGCGTCCGGGAGGTCAATATACTTGCCGACCAGGGCAATCTCGATATGGTGCTTCGGGTGGTGAACGGCTTCGAGGAGCTTGTTCCACTTGGTCCAGTTGACGTCCTTGAACTTCAAGTCGAGCGCCTGGACGATGTAGGCGTCGAGTCCCTGCGCGTGGAGGGTCTTGGGGATGTCGTAGATGCTGGGGGCGTCAGCGGCGTTGATCACTGCATCGACATCCACATCACACATGCGGCCGATCTTCTCGCGCATGGCATCCGGCACCTCGCGGTCTGACCTGATGACGATGGCGTCCGGCTGGATACCGATTGATCGCAACATGGCCACCGAATGCTGCGTGGGCTTGGTCTTCAGCTCCTGTGAGGGTCCGATGTAGGGCACGAGCGACACATGGACGAAGAACACGTTGTTTCGGCCGATATCCTGGCGCACCTGACGCGCTGACTCAAGGAACGGCTGGGACTCGATGTCACCGACCGTGCCGCCGATCTCGGTGATGATGACATCCGGTCCTTTGCGGGACCCTGTGGGCTCCGCGGGCAGGCGCATGCGGCGCTTGATTTCATCGGTGATGTGCGGAATGACCTGCACAGTGTCACCCAGGTACTCGCCGCGCCGTTCCTTGGCGATGACCTCGGAGTACACCTGGCCGGTGGTGACGTTGGCTGAGCCGTCAAGGCTCTCATCGAGGAACCGCTCATAATGACCGATGTCGAGGTCCGTCTCCGCGCCGTCGTCGGTCACAAAGACCTCGCCGTGCTGGAACGGATTCATGGTGCCGGGATCAACGTTCAGATACGGATCCAGCTTCTGCATGGTGACGGACAGACCGCGCGCCCTCAACAGGTGCCCGAGGCTGGAAGCCGTCAGTCCCTTACCGAGAGAAGACGCCACACCACCGGTGACGAAGATGTGCTTGGTAGTCTTTGCGGACTTCTGGAACCGGGAGATTGTTTGCTGCACCACGGAGTTCGACCCTATCACCTGACGGCTGTCCGCGCTGCATCAAGCAGAAGCTCCTCCGCGTGTGCCTGGGCGCTGGCAGACTCCTCCTGACCCGCGAGCATACGCGCGAGTTCCCGCACCCGCTCCGACTCCGGGAGGACCTCGACGTCGCTGGCGGTGAAACCGCCGTCTGCCGCCCTGCTCTTCGTCACGCGGATATGGTGCGAGGCGAATGCCGCCACCTGCGGCAGGTGGGTGACGACGACAACCTGTACATGCTGGGCCAACATGGCAAGACGACGCCCGATTTCGACGGCGGCCTTGCCGCCGACTCCCGCGTCAACCTCGTCGAAAACGAAAGTCGGTACGGGATCCACGGCGGCGAGCACCACCTCGATCGCCAGCATGACCCGTGAGAGCTCACCGCCCGAGGCACCCTTGCCCAGTGGACGCGGGGCCGCCCCGGCATGCGGCTGCAGCGAGAAGGAAACCTCGTCGGCGCCCAGCGGTCCAGGGGTGCCGCCCGAAGTGACGTCGATGATGAGCAGCGCATCAGGCATGGCCAAGGCGGAAAGTTCGCTGCTGACCCGTCCGGACAGGTCTTCTGCGGCAGCCAGTCGCAGACGGCCAAGGACCTCCGCGTCAGCGACCAGCTTGCTTTCCAAAGCAGAGGCTTCCTGCTGCAAGCCCTCGATCCTGTCGGAGTCACCGCTGATCTCGTCGAGCCGGTCCCGGCTGGTGGCTGCCCAGTCGAGCACCTCGCTGATGGACGGAGCGTACTTGCGGATCAGAATGTTGAGCTCTGCCCGCCGCGCCTCGACCTCGGCCAGCCGCCCGGGCCCCTCCGGGTCAAGAGATGCCGCGTAGCCGGCCAGCTCGGTGGAGATGTCAGCCAGGATGTAACCGACTTCAGCGAGCCGCTCGGCCAGTGATCCCAGCTCAGCGTCATGCGCTCCGACCGCTTCCAGCTGGCGCTTCGCCGCATCTACCAGAGTTGTGGCATCGCCCGATTCGGGGAACTCACCCGACACCAGCGCCTGATGCGCGGCCGCGGCCGCAATGCGAAGCTCCTCGACGTTGCCGAGCTTCATCGCTTCCGCTTTCAGCGCCTCGTCCTCATTCGGCTGCGGGTCAACGGCATCGATCTCCTCGAGTGCCGACTGAAGCGACTCGGCCTCCCGCAGCCTGTCCCGCTCCGCGCTACGCAGCGCCTCGAGGCTCGCGCTCACCTCCCGCCAGCGCCGGTACGTCCCCTGGTAGGCGGCAAGGGCGGCGGCGAGCTCTGGGCCCCCGAACTTGTCCAGCGCCTCGCGTTGTGCCGCAGCACTTCGCAGCCGGAGCTGGTCCGACTGGCCATGGACCACCACCAGCTTCTCCCCCACCTCGGCAAGGACGCCGGCGGGAGCTGATCTTCCACCGACGTAGGCGCGGCTACGGCCGTCGCTATTGACTGTGCGGGCGAGAATCAGGCCGGCGACGCCGTCGTCGTCTGTTTCCAGCTCGCCGCCCGCTTCCAGGGCTCGCTGCGCTGCAGCGCCCTGAAGGTCCACGCGAAGCACTGCCTCAGCGGACGCGTTCTTCGCGCCAAGGCGTACAGCGCCGGCGTCGGAACGCGCGCCCATCAGCAGGTTCAGCGCAGAGAGGACCATCGTCTTGCCCGCGCCGGTTTCACCGGTGACAACGCTGAAGCCGGCCCCCAGGGAGAGCGTCGCGTCTGCGATCACTCCGAGGTCGCGGATCCGGATCTCCTCGATCATCGGGCGGGCTCGCCGTCATGAGTGGCCGGGCCGCGCCAGCCCTGAGTGGGCAGCTCGAACTTGCGGACGAGCCGCTCCGAGAAGGGTGTCTGATGCGTGCGCGCCAGCCGGACCGGGATATCTGACCGCGTGGCCTCAACCCGGGCGCCGGGCGGCAGATCGACGGTGCGCCGCCCATCACACCAGAGCACGCCGGATGCGTCGGTGCGGGTGAGGAGTTCCACGGCGAGCAGCGACGTCGGGGCGACCACGAGCGGCTTCGCGAAGAGCGCGTGCGCACTGATCGGAGCCACCAGGAGGGCCTCCACCTCCGGCCAGACAACCGGACCGCCGGAAGAGAAAGCGTAAGCGGTGGAACCGGTGGGGGTAGCCAGGACGACGCCGTCGCAGCCGAAGGAGCTGACCGGGCGGCCATCAACTTCCAGGACCACCTCGATCATGCGCTCACGGTTGGCCTTCTCGATCGCGGCCTCGTTGAGCGCCCAGGTCTGTGCGGTCAGCTGGTCGCCACGCCAGACCTGCACGTCGATGGCCATGCGTTCCTCGACGGTGTAATCCTTGTCCACGACCCAGCGGACCGCCTCGGCGAGATCCGCCCGCTCACTCTCGGCGAGGAAACCGACATGGCCGAGGTTGACGCCCAGTAGCGGAACGTCTGTCCCGCGGACCAGTTCAGCTGCACGGAGGATGGTTCCATCTCCGCCGAGCACCATGCCAAGCTCGATATCCGCGAGTCCCACGTCCGCCCCGAGCGTCTCGGTAGGCGCTGCCAGCGTGCCGTACTCCGCCTGGATGTCGCGCAGTTCCTCGGCGCGCATGACCGGAGTCAGCCCGGAAGCGTGCAGCCGCGTGCAGGCCTCCTGGGCAGCGGCCATTGCGTCATGCCGGCCGGTGTGGGCGAGTACCAGTATGCGTCTAGTCATCACGCTCCGTTGTATCAGGTGGGGACGGCTTCACGCATCGCCGCTGGAGCCGAACGCGGAGCTGCCGTCCACGATTCGGTGCGCAAGTTGACCTGCGTCCCTACCGATCCTAGGCACCATCGAGCCCGAGGGCACCTTCATCCACAGAAAGAACTCCACATTTCCGTTCTGACCCGCCAGTGGGCTACGCGCGACCCCCTCGACGTCGAGACCCGCTTCCAGTGCGGAATGCACCACGCCGACGACGGCGCCGCGCCGCTGCTCCTCATCCGTCACCACTCCGGTGCGGCTGAGTGCGCTCCTGCCGACCTCAAACTGCGGTTTGACCATGAGCACCAGATCCCCGCCTTTCCGCGTCGCATTAGCAAGCGGTGCCATCACGAGGGTCAGCGAGATGAAGGAAAGGTCCGCAACCGTCAGGTCCACCCGCCCGCCGATCTGCTCCGAGTCGAGGAACCGGACATTGAGCCCTTCGTGCACGAAAACGCGCGGATCGTTACGCAACTGATCGACCAGCTGCCCGTGCCCAACATCCACCGCCACCACTCCGGCCGCCCCACGGCGAAGCAGGACGTCGGTGAAGCCGCCGGTGGACGCGCCCGCGTCGAGGCACCGCTTGCCCTGAACCCCGACGCCGGTGAAGACTTCCAGCGCACCTTCGAGCTTGTATGCGGCGCGGCTGGGGTAGTCGGGGGCGCCGCTGCCGGCCACGAGTATTTCGTCACCCTCCGAGACCGACGACGAGGCCTTGGTCAGGACAGAGCCGGAGCGGCGAACCCTGCCTTCTGCGATGAGTTGCGCCGCATGGGATCGTGAGCGGGCCAGCCCACGAGCCACCAGCTCCTGGTCAAGTCGGGCCACGCTCAGCTGTGCTCCGTGTTGAGCTCAGCGAGCAGCTCGTCGTGAAGCTGTTCGTAGGCCGTGTGCTGGTCCGCCTCGGCCAGCTCAGGCATCGCGGTGAGCGTGTGCAGAACGTCGTCCACAGCCGCGTCACCGGTGGACGACACTGCTGGATAATCCGCTAGCCCGCCGTCCGGCAGCGATCCTTGCTCAACAGGAGGCGGTTCAGTGGCTCCCACGATGGCTCCTCATCGTTGCGCATCCTCGTCCAGGAATTTCAGTCCGGGAAGATCGGCGGTGTCCTGCAGCGGGCACGCGGCCCACCAGGCAGCGCACGCTGCACGCCAGGCGTCGAGATCATCGCGGCCACCGGTCATAAGAACGACGCCGTTCTCAACCCTGGCTGACGACTCACCGCAGGAGAAGACGCCGTCCTGCTCGGTGACCTCCGGATAAGGACGGTGCAGCTGGTCAAGGTCCGCGAAAAGGTACGTTGGGCGCTGCCCGGTGACGGCTGCCAGCGCGTTCTCTGCCGTGTCCACTCCGGTGAGCACCAGCGCCGTGGCCATTCCGGCACGGTTTCCGCCGAGAATATCCGTGTCGAGGCGGTCGCCGACCACCAGCGCTTCCTCGACGCCGAGGTGAGCCGCCGCCGTTGTAAACAATTGGGCTTCAGGCTTGCCGGCGACGATCGGGCTTCTACCGGTGGCTGCGCTCACCGCCGCGACAAGCGTGCCATTGCCTGGAGCGATTCCACGTGCCTGCGGGATGGACATGTCTGTGTTCGTGGCGACCCACACCGCGCCGCCGGCAACCGCAAACGCAGCCTCGGCGAGATCCTTCCATCCAAGCGATGGCTCGAAGCCCTGAATGACGGCGTCGGGAACCGGATCCGCCGTGGTCACCGGAACGAGGCCCTGATCAGCTACATGCTGCGCAAGGACCGCGCTGCCGGTGACGAGAACTGTTGCCCCCTGCGCCACCTGCGTAGCCAGGAGTTCGGCGCCCGCCAACGCCGACCCGAAGACCTGCTCAGCGGTGGCTGGAGCGCCCAGCTCACGAAGATGTGCTGCCACCTCCGCTGAGGATCGGGATGCGTTATTGGTGATGTAAGCGAGGGCGACGCCAAGGTCCCGGAGCTTCTCCAGCGCCTCAGTGGCACCGGGAATCGCTGACGGGCCTGCATAGACGACGCCGTCAAGATCAGCAAGTACAGCACCGTAACGGCATGCCAGCGGCGTACCGGTCTCACTCACTGTCACGCTGCTCCTCACCGTCACCGGGCTCCTCACCGTTAGCGGGAGCCTCATCAGCCGTGGATTCGACATCCTGGTCCGGAGTTGAACCGACACTCTGGACAGCGCCCCTTGCAGCGGTGCGGTCCAGCTCCAAGTCTTCGTCCTCGCCAACGAGGTCGATGATATCGGGATCCGCAAAGGCACCGACTCCGAGAGCATTCTCCGCACGTTCGGCCTGGCGCTGCCAGGACGCAGCTTCCTCCTCGCGGCCCACTGCCGCAAGAGCGTCTGCGTAGGCACGGAACAGCCGGGGGCTGTAGCTGAAGGCGCGGTTCTTCGTCAGCTGCGGGATCTCGAGCGCGGCGACCGCGGCGTCGAGTTGGTCGAGGTCGGTGCGCGCCCCGGATACCACGATGGCCAACTCGACTTTCCCCGCTGCGTCGAGGGAGGACGCGTCCTCAGACCGGGCGAGGTCCAGGGCGCGATCAGGGCGGCCAAGTCCGCGCTCGCAATCCGCCATTAACGGAAGGTGGACGTTCGATCCGTTGATTCGCCGGTAGGTCCGGAACTCTCGCAGGGCCTCGCCATAGTGTCCCGCCGCGTATGCGGTGAGACCGACCGCTTCGCGGACAACCGCGAGACGGCCCCCGCGACGGCTCGCCGCGAGAGCATGCTGGAACGCAAGCTCCGGCTCGTCGTCGATCAGGCGTCCGGCCATGACGAGATGCTTCGCCACCCACAGGGCGCTTCGCTCCTCGAGGTTCCGGATTTCCGCACGCGTGACCTTGTCCAGTTCGCTTCCCGTGACATCTTCATCGATCTCGGGGGAACGTTCCCGATCCGGTCGGTTGGCACTGCGAAGATCACGCGCGTTATGCGGGCGCTCGAACGGACCGTCGTTCGGTCCTGTTTCTCTGGGCGAACGCTCAGGACGCCGCCCGTACTCTGCTTCCCTGCGGTCGCCTCCCCGAGGTGCATCACCGTAAGAGCGCCCCGGACGACGGTCCTCGCCGAAGTTGCGGCTTTGTCCACGATCGCCGCCACGGGAGAATCCGTCGCGTCCGTAAGAGCCCCCGGGGCGCGACCTGGTCCCATCCGAAGCTCCGCCGCTTCCGCGCTCTCGGTACGAACGGCCTTCGGCGCCGGCTTCACGTGACCTGTTGTCCCCGCCGGTTGGCCGGTCCCAGCGCCGTGCAGGATCACCGGCATTCCGGGAGTCCTGATCACGGTTGGGGCGGCGCTCGCCGCGCTGCCCATCCCGGTCCTGCCGGTTCGGACGGTTGCCGGACTCGGCTGGCCTGCCCCGACCGCCGAAATCCCTGCGGGGACCGCGGTCGTTGCCACTCTCACGAGAGCCACCCTCACGACGCTGGCCACCACCCTCACGGGTTGGCCGGCCGGAGCCACCCTCGCGGGCTGGCCGGCCGGAGCCGCT
>NZ_JAROKN010000054.1:0-18768 GCF_029455255.1 Arthrobacter vasquezii
CGGCTGCGGCGGCCGCCGGCGTGGTGACCCTCGCGACGAGCGACCTCTGGCTGCTGGCCACCGCCTACGGTCCGCTTCGTCTGATCCTGCTGACCGTGCTCGCGGTCGGTGCCGTCACGCTCACCCTGATGATCGGCGCGGACCTATGGGAGCGTCCACGCCGGAGGGTCGAGCGGGAGCAGGTCACCCTGTTCAATCTGGCGACGACGGCGACCGTAGTGATCGGTGTGGTGACCTTCTTCGGGGCCCTTTTTGTCCTGTCTTTCCTGGCAGCGGTGCTGCTGGTCGACGCGGGAGTGTTCGCCGCCGTCGTCGGTGAGTCTGTGGGACTGGCGGAGTACGCGCAGCTGAGCCTGCTCACCGCAGCCCTGGCGACCGTGGGCGGAGCGCTGGGCGCGGGGCTGGAGAGCGACGACGTAGTCCGGGCCGCTGCGTTCACCCGTAACGACGTCTGACGGTCGCGACGACGCGTGGAGCGGTAAGGGCTCAAGACATGGAGCAATCCGGATCGCTCCATCACGCGGGGGTCAGGACCCCGATACGGTCACACCCGGAGGTAGGCCGCGCCGTCGAACTGACGGCGGGCGATGTGCGCGACGGCTGCGGGGATCACCTTCACCCCTGAGGGCAGGGCGGAAGGGTCGATCCCGGCCGACCGGAGGCTATTCCCGCAGGCATAGACCGATACTGACGGTCCCGGAATCTCGGCGAGCGCTTTGTCTCCGACGAGCTGACCGACGCTCGGGCCCTGGACGAGAACTTCGATCTCCACGTCGGGCAGCTCCGCCGCGGCGTTTCCGGCGACCCGCATGGCCGTGGCGAGGTCCGGGAAGGGCTCGTGCCCCGATCCCGCCAGATGCAGGACCAGCACCTTCGAATCAGCTGTCACGCTCATGCTGAGCGTCCGAACAGTCGACTCAGCCAGGTGCCGGCTCCGGAACTTTTTTCCTGTGTGGTGGTGCGCCCGTTGACCGTGGAGCAGGTGCAGCGCTCACTGTTGGGTACGCCGCGCATGACCTGGTCGACGTGGTTTCCGCATCCGCTCCAGGTGGTCCTGCGGCAATACATGCAGGTGGTTGTCCGACACATCTGAGGTTCCCTTTCCGTTGAATCAGCTTCCTTAACGATACCCCATAGGGTATCTAACCCCCACTCCTCAGGCACTTGTGCGAATACCCCCCTCGGTATTACTGTTGATCCCAGAGCGATACCCCCACGGGTATCGAAACGGACTATCGGAAGGAAGATCATGCTTCTTGAGCGTATTTATGACGAGGACCTGGCCCAGGCGAGCTACTTCATCGGCTGCCAGGCCAAGGGCGAAGCCGTGGTGGTCGATGCCCGCCGCGATATAGCCACGTACCAGGAGCTGGCTGCGGCCAACGGTATGAAGATTGTTGCGGTGACCGAGACCCACATCCACGCCGATTACCTCTCAGGCACGCGGGAACTGGCGGAAGCGACCGGGGCGGACATGTACGTTTCCGGTGAGGGTGGGAATGACTGGCAGTACGGTTTTGACGCCGAGCGGCTCTACGACGGCAGCACCATCACGTCCGGCAATATCACGATCAAGGCGGTGCACACTCCCGGGCATACGCCCGAGCACCTTGCCTTCCTGATCACCGACGGCGCGTTCAGCGACCAGCCCGGCTACCTCCTCTCCGGTGACTTCGTCTTCTCGGGCGACCTGGGCCGGCCTGACCTGTTGGATGAGGCTGCCTGCGGGCTGGATACCCGTTTTGTCGGTGCGAAGCAGCTCTTCGCGAGCCTGCGGGAGAAGTTTCTGACCCTGCCTGATCATGTGCAGGTCTACCCGGGCCACGGTTCGGGTAGCGCCTGCGGCAAGGCATTGGGCGCAATCCCGTCCACGACGGTGGGTTACGAGCGCCTGTACGCATGGTGGGGCCCGTACCTTGCAGCCAATGACGAGGAAGGCTTCGTCCGCGAACTCCTCGACGGACAGCCCGATGCCCACGCCTACTTCGGTCGGATGAAGCGGCAGAACCGTCTCGGCCCGGACGTGATGGGGCCCCGTGGCGACCTGCCGCAACTGGATAATCAAGCACTTGCCGGCGACCTGACGGAAGACCGCGTGACCTTTGTTGACACCCGCTCGAACGATCAGGTGCACCAGGGAACAGTGACCGGGGCCTTGAACATCCCCGCCGGCACCAAGATGGCCAGCTTCGGCGCCTGGGCGTACGACCCGGAAACCGACGACCGGCCGCTGGTCCTGCTGGCCCCGGACCAGGAAGCGGCCCAGGACATGTGGGATCACCTGGTACGTGTCGGCATCGACAACGTCACCGGTTTCACCCCGACCCTGGACGGGCTGCCGATCACCACACCGAAGGTGCTCGCCCCCGGCGACCTCGAGGACTTCGGCGCAGCGCTGCTGCTCGACGTGCGGAACAAAACCGAACACGCCGCCGGCAGCATCCCGGGTTCTGCCCAGCTCAGCGCCGGTCGGGTGCTCTGGCACCAGGACCAGCTCCCCTCCGAGGGCACGATCGTGACCTTCTGTCAGAGCGGGGTCCGGAACTCCGTCGCGGCCAGCGCCCTGCGCCGCGCCGGGCACGACGTCGTCGAACTCGACGGAAGCTACGCAGGCTGGGCAGCGTGGAACGCCTCTCAGGAATCAACCTCGGTCAGCTAACCGGCTGACTCCACCGACAGGCAATGGGTCCGCTGCTTCATGCGCGGACCCATTGCCGTGCCCTCACCTCGACAACCTTTTGGAGCACTGATGGCAGCAATGATCTGGCCGGTACCGCCACACTCGGGCTGAGAGCAAACGCCGCGCAGTTCAGTTTGCTTGTCGCGGTGAACGCACTCGTTGGAGGTGTAGTCGGCCAGCAGCAAACCGTGCTGCCCCTGCTCGCCGCCGAAGACTTCGGCCTGACCGGCTACACCACCCGCCGGCGCCATAGCCAACGCGTTCGACAGCCCCGGCCCCGCCGCCGGAGGCAGGAACAAAAAAGGCACCGGGGATGCCAGCCAGGCCAGACCCTGCTCAGGCCAGAGCGAGGAAGAGTTTCTCCAGGTCTTTTTTGTCCATGCTGTTGCCGCCTTCAGCCATGCACTGTTCAAGGCCTGATGAGATGATCGCGAACCCGGCACGGTCCAGAGCCTTGGATACAGCCGCGAGCTGGGTCACGACGTCCTTGCAGTCCCGACCCTCCTCGAGCATGCGCGTGACCGCGGTCAGCTGTCCCGTAGCGCGCTTGAGCCGGTTGATGACCGGCGTGAGTTCAGTGGTGTCGAGCTGCACAAGATCCTCCTGAGGGTTACAGTCCTTCCCTTTAGTGTATACCCCCTAGGGTTTGTTGCATACCCTGGGGGGTATGTGGAAGAATTGATACCGATAGATCAACCATCCAAAATCCGAAAGGGAAACCTTTGGCTTCCAGCACCTCCACCGTGACCGCCCTCGATCCTGAAACCCTGCGCGACTGGATCAGCCGGCATGAGGACCTGATCATCGTTGATGTCCGCTCTGCCGCTGAATTCGAGACCATGCATATCCGCGGCTCCTACAACGTTCCGCTCCCACTGCTCTCGGAGCACACCGATGAGCTGGCCGAACGGCTCGGACAACGGGTTGTGTTGGTCTGCCAGTCCGGCGTCCGCGCCGAGCAGGCACGTCAACGCCTGGGCGGAGTCGGTATCGATACGGCACTAATCCTGAGCGGGGGCGTGCCCGGCTTTGCCGCCGCCGGCGGCGACGTAGTCCGCAGTGCACAGCGCTGGGATCTGGAACGCCAGGTGCGCCTCACGGCCGGATCCCTAGTGATCGCGGGGCTGCTGGCCGGCAAACTCGTTTCGCCGAAGCTCCGCCTGCTGGCCGGGGCGATCGGCACCGGACTGACGTTCTCCGCGGCGACCAACACCTGCGCCATGGGCAACGCCCTGTCGAAGATGCCGTGGAACAAGACTGCCAGCGAACCCACCGCCGCCGCGGCGATCAACCAGATCCCGGCCGGCAACTAAAAGACTCCGTGTGCCCTGCCTGTCCCCCATCGGGCAGGGCACACGGTCCAACAACACCCCTGAACCACCATCCCTGAACCGACAGGAGAAGGAACACACCATGGCTGAAATCACCATTCACGATGCGAAATCCCGCAGGGACCAGGACCAGATCCTCGACGTCCGAGAAGACTTTGAACTTGCGGAGGGCATGATCTCTGGTGCCCTGCACATCCCAATGGGGGAGTTGATGTCCCGCCTGGATGAACTGGACAAGGCCCGTCCGGTCATCGTGGTGTGCCGCAGCGGCAACCGCAGCGCCCGGGTCGCCGAAGCCCTGACCACGGCCGGATACACCGCTGACACCATGGGCGGCGGCATGCTCGACTGGCAGCACGAAGGCTTCCCAACAACGCGCTGACACGCACCAACCGACCGACCTGTCTGCCTGCTTGCCTGGCTGCCTGAAAGGACAACCCCATGAGCGTTGCTCTGCTCGCGACCGTATTGCTCTCCGTGGTGATCGGTCTTTCGCTCGGCCTGCTCGGCGGCGGCGGATCCATCCTGACCGTACCCATCCTGACCTACGTCGCAGGCCTCGACGCCAAGGAAGCAATCGCAGCCTCGCTCTTCGTGGTCGGGGTGACCTCAGCGGTCAGCGCCATCGACCATGCCCGCAAGGGCCGGGTGAAATGGCGCACCGGCCTGATCTTCGGAGCCGCCGGAATGGCCGGCGCCTTCGGCGGCGGCCTCCTCGGCGGGCGCATCCCCGGCACCATCCTCATGATCGCCTTCGCGCTCATGATGGTCGCCACCTCTATCGCCATGATCCGAGGCAGGAAAGGCAAGACTCGCGCGAGCACAAACGACGGGGAACTACCCATCGGCAAGGTTATCGTCGAAGGCCTCATCGTCGGTCTGGTCACCGGACTGGTCGGCGCAGGCGGCGGCTTCCTCGTTGTCCCCGCACTGGCCTTGCTCGGCGGTCTATCCATGCCCATCGCCGTCGGAACTTCCCTCGTGGTGATCGCCCTGAAATCCTTCGCCGGGCTCGCCGGATACCTCACCACCGTCACCCTCGACTGGGGCCTCATCGCAGCCGTGACAGCCGCCGCCGTGCTGGGATCACTCATCGGATCCCGCCTGGCCGGCCGGATCCCCGAAGCAGCCCTCCGGAAGGGGTTCGGGATCTTCGTCCTCGTCATGGGCGTCTTCGTCCTTGTCCAGGAACTCCCCGACCCGTGGGGCAGCGCCCTCGCAGTCACCGCAGGCATCCTCGCGGTCGCCGCCGCAGCCTGCTGGTTCTTCCTGCCGCACTGCCCTCTACGCACACCCCTGAACCGGCGCACTGCCGAAGCACACTGAACAGCCCAACCGTTAGGGGCAGGAGGACCGGCAGGCTGTGTTCTCCGACGGGAGTCTGCTCTACGGATCCGTCGGCAGGACCGACCTTGTCAGCGACGATGACACGGTGCCGTTGACCCACGCTCAGTACGCGTCAGTGCGCCGTCTGGTGGAGGAAGCCACTCCGGACGCGGGCCTTTACCCCACCCACGGTTTTGGGTCCTTCTGCTCCTCGGGCCCAGCAAGCGGAGCCGACTCCTCAACCGTCGGCGAACAAGTCCAGAGTAACCATGCCCTTACTGATCAGGATGAAGCTCATTCGTTCAGGAGTTGATCGACAACCTCAGCGCCTACCCGTCCTATTACGCCCACATGGGGCCTGCGAACACCGCTGGCCCCGGCCCCGCACACCTCGATGTGCCCCAGCCCGTGAACACCGAAGAACTGTCCGCCAGACTCGAACACGGCGAATGGGTGATCGACCTGCGCAATAGGATTGCCTTCGCACGCGACCACCTGCACGGCAGCGCCAGCTTCGAATACGGCGACGGATCGAACTTCACCACGTTCCTCGGTTGGGTCCTGCCGTGGGACCGGAAGCTCACGCTCGTCGGTGACCGCGACGACGTTGAAAACGCAATCCGTGATCTCTCCCGCATCGGCATCGATCAACCCGATATCGCCCTCGGCACCGACCCGGCAGCTCTTGCCCCCAACGCCGCACGGAACTCCTACCCGAGTGTGAGTTGGGAAGAGGTCCATTCGGACCGTTCAGAGCAGGAAGACGTCATTGTCGACGTGCGCCGCACCGACGAATACGACACACAGCACATCGAAGGGGCGGTCAACGTTCCCCTGCACGAGTTGCTGCACCGCATGGACGATCTCCCGAATCGGAAGCTGTGGGTCCACTGCGGATCCGGCTACCGGGCATCAGTTGCCGCCAGCCTGCTGCAACGGGCAGGCAAGGACGTCGTTCACATCGACGGCATGTTCGACGACGCCGAAAAAGCTGCTCTGCCCATGAGCCGTTAACCCACGCATCCATCTCAACCAGCCAGGAGAAACTTATGGCCTACACACACTCCATCACCTCCAGCCTCCCTTGGAAAGACGCTGTTGAACGCACCAGGGAAGCGCTCTCACAAGAAGGGTTCGGCGTACTCACTGAAATCGACGTCCGTGCTACCTTCACCAAAAAGCTTGGACAGGAAGCCGGGGACGCGGTCGGGGACTACATCATTCTCGGTGCCTGCAACCCAAAGCTGGCGCAACGCGGCATCACCGCAGAACCCCAACTCGGCGCCCTCCTCCCCTGCAACGTCGTTGTGCGGCGTGCACCCGAGGACACCGAAACAACTATCGAAACAATCGACCCCCAAACCATGGTCAAGGTCAGCGACTCCGAAGCAATACGCGACGTTGCCAACGACGCCGACGAACGCCTCACAAGAGCCCTCAACAACATCGCCAGCTGAGCAAAGCAGCTGCGAGTCACGTAGGCTGCTCTCCTCCCGGAGGGTCAGCGGCGGCGAGGCTGCTCATCACGCCACCGGTCAGGATGGTCCTCCAAGGCCTCGCGGTCCCAGCCGGCACCATCGGCGGCAGCCTGGTAGGTGGAGTGAAGGAATTCGCTCACCATGCGGTCCGGATCCTCAGCGCTGCGCACAGCTTCGTACGGCAACAGGAACTGGCGGTACTCGGAGCTGTAGAAAGCACCCGGACGCAGGGACACGGACTCACTATCCCCAGGCCGGCTCACTCCACCCATACGTCGACGGTGCGGGGCGCCGCCGCTCAAGTAGAGTCACCATCATGACAACCGCTGAGAAGGCCAGTTCACTGAAGGCCCTGCACGAAGCCCCCGAAATTCTCCGTGTCGTCAACGTTTGGGACGCAATTAGCGCCCGAGCCGTTGCTGACCTGCCCGAAACCCGCGCAATAGCTACCGCCGGGCACTCGATCGCGGCAAGTCACGGATTCTCGGATGGCACCATTCCTTTCGATCTTGCGCTGTCTGCCTTGGCTCGGATCGTGCAAGCGACCGACCTGCCGGTGACCGCCGATCTGGACGCCGGTTTCGGAGACCCAGGCGAGTCCGTCCGCCAAGCGATCGGAGTCGGCGTCGTCGGCGCGAACGTCGAGGACCGACTGGTTCCGCTGGCCGAGGCGGTCGCCAACGTAGAGGCCATCGTGCGGGTTGCGGAGCAGGAGGGTGTGGCCTTCCAGCTGAATGCCCGCACAGATGCGATCGTGCGCGGCGGTGATCGCCCCCTTTCCGACAGCATCGACGATGCGATCGAGCGCGGCAGAGCCTTCCTCGACGCCGGCGCGAGCCTCGTGTTCGTACCCGGGGTCCTGGACCGGGAGTCCACCGACCGCCTCGTCGCCGGTCTCGGAGAGCGCAAGCTCAGCGTCATCGGCCTGCCGGGGGCGCTGTCCGCCGCCGAGTACGAGTCACTGGGCGTGGCTCGCATCTCCTACGGCCCGCTCACGCAACGCGTGGCTTTGCGCGCGCTGCAGAATATCGCCGAGGATCTCTATGCGAACGGGGTCATTCCGAAGGACACTCCCGCGCTCAATTGAAATAGCGACGGGAGACTGGCTACCAAGCGTCCACGGCTCGGCTTCGTAGCACAGAGCAATACCGTTGGAAAACGGAAGTGTTGCACAGATAAGGCGGGTTCAGCTGCGCTGAACCCGCCTTATCTGCCCGAAAGTTCCGGGAACCTGGCCCTGGCTTACCTCACCATTCCGAGGACCGTCTGTGCCCCGTCCTCAAGGACGGCGCGAGCGCTATCCGACACGACGTCGGGGTTCTTGCCCTGGTTCAGGAACTTTGTGAAGCGGTCCATTGCCTTCCCGACGTTGGCCGTGTTGCCCTGCTCGACACCCTCCTGCGCCTGGGCCAGTGAGGCCTGGAGCTGCTTCGCGACCGGTCCCGCGACATCCCCGCTCTCGATGAACGACTCAAGCGTGGCCTGCAGGTACCCGATGAGACCTGGAGTCCAGGCATCAGGAACCGGTACGTCGGCGAAGTCCATGTCGGATGCGAAGTAGTAGCTCGTGTAGGACGGCTGGTTGTACGTGGTGTTCTGACGGGCCACCTCCGCTCGGTACTGCGGGTCATGCATGAGGGTGGTGAGCTTGTGGTCGGTGACCTCGGTGCTCAGGAACACACGGATCGCGGAGCTGTCGGCCGTGCGGACAAACAGTTCCTCACGCCAGTCACCGAAAGCATCCGCCACAAGCGCCGGGTTGCCCTTGGTGCCGTTGTTGGTCAGGGTGCCCTCCGCGTTCAGCAGCGTTCCGCGGGTCCAATCGTCAATGGTGGGTGATCCGTCGTCGGAACGGTTGACGAGCTGCGTGGTCATGTCCGCGGCCCACTTGATGCTCATATTGGTGCCGGGGGTGCGGGCTTCCAGCTGCTCGCCGTCGGAGCTCAGCAGGCCCGAGCCATCACTGCCACCCGGCATACTCGCCCAGACCTCAATGCCATCGACATCGGAACGCACGTCACCGATCATGCCGCGGCCGGTGTCTTTGCCGGAGTACGCACCGAACAGCACTTCGCCCGTTGCGGCGTCACGCATGGCGGAACCGTACGGGGCGAACCGTCCGCCCTCATGGACCGTCCAGATCTCCTGACCGGGGCGGTTCGGGTCGATGTCCGTCACGTGCATCGCGTCTCCGTGACCGAGGCCGGTCTCGGCACCCGGCGTTGCACTGCCTTCCGGCATGGTGTCGAACGAGCTGTAGAGGAGGGAGCCGTCGTCGTCGATTGTTGCTGAGCCGTAGACGATCTCCTGCTTGCCGTCGCCGTCCACATCCGCGGCGCTGAGCGAGTGGAAGCCCTGCGTGGTGATGGAACCGAACTCGGGGTCGGTGCCGAGGCGGCCGTGCGGGCCGTCATTGAACGGGTTTGTCATCGGCGTCCAGCCGCTGTCCACGTTCCAGACCTTGGAAAGGTTCGTGCCGTCCCAGTTGTAGGCGGCGATGGTGGAGCGGGTGTAGTAGCCGCGGGCGAAAATGGCTGACGGGCGTTGGCCATCCAGGTAGGCGACGCCCGCGAGGAAGCGGTCCACACGGTTGCCCGGCTCGATGCGGGACATAGCGTAATCGCCCCACATGAGACCGTCGTCGTGCCGGCCCGGCTCGTAGTCCACTGTCTGAAGCTCGTCTCCAGTGGCGCCGTCGAACACGGTCAGGTATTCAGGGCCGCTGAGGATGAAGCCCTCGAAGGCGCGGAGGTTGTTCCTGCCGCTGCGGCTGGGCGCGTAGACATCCATGAAGTAGTCCGCCATGGCGCGCGCATCCGCGTCGGAGAGCGGGTACTCGTAGCGCTGTTCGATGCCGAACGCTTCCTCGAGTGTGGCGGGCCAGTTGCCCGCGACCACCTCGGGGTGCTCGTGCCAGGTGGCGAACATGTCCACGACGTGCTCGTAGTAGTCGGCCGCGCTCTTCCGGTAATCGTCGGTGTTGCTGTAACCGGCGGCGATGTCATCGGCCGGCATCGTGATGTGCTCAGGCTCGCCGGCTACACCGTCCGTGTACTGCGTGACTGAGGTGCCCGGCGCCGTCTTCATCATCATCTCGGTGCGGCCATCGCCGTCGAAGTCGTAGACCATGAACTGCGTGTAATGGGCGCCGGAGCGGATGTTGACACCGAGGTCGATGCGATGGAGCAGCGTTCCGTCCATGGTGTACGTGTCGATGTAGGTGTTGCCGGTGTACCCGACCTGCGAGACATCCTTCGAATTCGAGGGATCCCACTTGACTACGTACTCGTAGTCGCCGTCGCCGTCCGCGTCGCCAAGGCTCATGTCATTCGCGGAGTAGGTGTAGCTTTCACCGGCGGGGGTTACGCCGTCGGCCGGCTTCTGCAACGGGATATCGGTGTAGCCCTGTGCCCAGGGGTCCACTTCTTCACTGCGCTGCAGTTCCACACCGCCGACGACGGCGGCAACCTGATAGGTGGCCCCTTCCGTCGCGTCGGGGTCAAGGTAGTTGGTGCTGTCGGTGACCGTGGCGATCTTCTCGCCGTTGCGGTAGACGGCGAAGTCCGCGCCGGTCTGGCCGGTTCCATTGGCACCGGTGACCTCCGTGGCGAGAAGACGCCAGCTGAGAAAGGTTCCCTCGGAGGTTGCTGCCGCAACGAGGCCGCGGTCGAGGTGATCGAGCTGGATGCCTACCTGGGCATCGGGGGCCGGAGCTGCAGCGGCTGGAACGCCGCCACCTCCGGCGATCAGGGCTGCACTGAGTGCGAGCGTTGCGGGTACGGGGATGACGCGAAGGCGCGGGTTCATCTTTGAATCCTTTCAACGGAAAGCGCTTTCTCAACGCTAGGTGAAGGTTCGCGACCGGTCAAGGTTTTTCCAAGGTCGATGTGCTGGGGTTCCCGTTCGCCGGGCGGCAATCTGGTTTGAATCCGCTGACGGCTCGAAATTCGACCGGACCTGCGTCCCGCATCCGTGTGCTTACGAGCGGATTAGCTCCGCGTGGTTAGGCGGCTACTCCTCTGGCTCTTCGGGCTCCCGGAATTCCGCCGGGACCGCGTCGGGGTCACCATCCGGAGCCAGGAAAAGGTGTACGTGCGAGCCGCCTGACTCTACGGCGAGGGTATCGAGCTGCGCTGCCCCGGCTTGCCATAGGCGCACGGCCGCGTCATGTTGCTCAGCCACCGTGACGGTGAGCGCTACCCGCTCCTCCGCGGGCGCTATCAGCAACTGCTCATAGTGAGCCGCCGTCGACAGGAGCAACTGCGCGGCGCCGATGAAGGCCTCCCGCGCAACCGTCTGTTCAGATGTTCCTTCTTCGACGGTTTCCAATGCAGACACGGCAAGGGCCAACTCGTGGTTCCACCGGTCCACGTCACTGACACTGGCTGGGGCCGGACCCTCGCCCTCCTGCACCGGTACAGCGGCAGCGAGTTCCTGCAGCACCTGCGCCATCCGTCCCTGGGCTTCTTCGGCTGCTTCGGCCAGATTGGCAATGAGCTCAGCCCTTTCGCGCTCCTGCCCCGCGGCCAATTGTTCAGCTATCGCTTCGATGGAACCGGCTTCGGGCGAACCGGCTTCAGAAGGACCGGCTTCAGAAGGACCGGCACCTCCTGCGGCAAGTGCAACGGTGAGCACAACGGTAACGGCTATCAGGACCGAGGCCGCGGCGGCGACGGTAAGGACCCGCGCCTTGCGGGAGCGACGGAGTGAATTTCTCAAGAGGATCGATGACCTTCCGACGTTGAATGAGCGACGTGCGGCCAGAACTGGTTGCGCGGCTATGCTGCGCAACCAGTTCCGGCCATGCTGCGTGAGGATAATCGGCGATGCCGCCGAACTGGCGCGTTACGCAGCGGCCAGCGCGGCGGAAGCCGGGGTTACTTCAACTCGCTCTGCCAAACCTGCAGGTCCTGCACCTTGCCGAGCAGCAAGCTGTGGGCGTCTGAGCCACGGTTGACGTGCGCCCGAACCTGGGCGGCAGCCGCGTTGAGCTTCTCCGCAGCATCGTCATGCGAACCGGCCTCGGCGAGTGCCCGCGCCCTATCCAGCTGCTTTCCAATCTGGGTTGCCGCCTTCGATGAAATAGCTCCTTCAGCGAGCAGGTCCGCCGTCGTTGTTTCGACCTCATTCCAGGTGACGCAGTCACCGCCGCCGTTCACCGCTCCGGCTGACCACGCAATGCCGCCCAGCAGGTGCTCGAGGAAGACCGGGTCAACGTACGATGCCTCAGTGTGACCGCCACCGGTGTACCAGGAGCGGGCGGACTCAAAGTTATGGCACCAGGACAGCGGGTGGTCGGAACCCATGGCGTTACCGCCCGGGTTGTACGTGGTTTCGTCGAGGTTGGTGAGGACACGGACGGCATCGCGGGGGCTCTGGTTGAAGTTGTACCACTCGTCGAAGCGCGTCCAGGTTCCTGACAGGTGCTCGGTCGAAGGATGAGTGCCGTCTTCCACTACCTGAACGGCTGTTTGCTGGGCAGGATGGCTGACAAACCGCGCACCCCCGCCGGTGAGTTCGCTGTACCAGGGAACGGTGTGCATGGAATCCGTTGCCGCATGGACGCCGGCAAAGCCACCGCCGGAGCGGATGTAACCCTGGAACGCCTCCAGTTCACCCTCGTCGAGCAGCGTCGGTGTCGCAGGGTTGAGGCTGTTGGTGCCATCGACGGTGGAAACGAAGACGATGGTCTCGTACTTTGCAAGGTCCGATGCGCTGGTGAACGGTGTGCTTGGCAGCGTGCGGTCAGGCTGCCCCTGGTTTCTCGGCGAGGTTGGCGGATCCCAGACGTCGACGCTGAAACCGTTCGCGTCGCCGAGGGCCATAATCGCCGTAGTCGCCTCATCGATGCTGCTGTGACGAAAGCCCGTGGTTTTGCCGACAACGAGGACGTCGTAGTCCTCAGTCACCTCGGTCTGGACCGGCGCGGACTCGGCTTGCGCCGGAGCCGTTGCCAGGGCCGGCACAACGAGTGCCGCTCCAAGTATTCCGAGGGCTGCCTTACTGGTGTATCGCTTCATTGCGCTCCTTTGTTGTGGCTGTGCCCTAAGTCGCCGAAACACTGGGGACGGGCACCAGGATCAGCTGCCGGCTCAACACCTACCTCACCATGAACGGCGTTGGAGATTGTTGATTCGAACAACTTAATGCCAGTAAATCGCCTGTTACGCCGGAAAGCTACCCTCTGGCGCTATTTGTCCCGCATATTTCTTTCCGGCATGCGTCGACCCAACGCAATTACCGGCGCATCACGGTCACACAGCAGCACGCCGGCCGCAACCCACAGCCGCGCCCGATGCACCTCCGACCGGCGCAGCGCGCCAGCCTGCAGTTCGACGTCGTTGCTTCCGTCCCATTCCGGGTGGGTGAAATAGAACGCAACGGCTTCAACACCGCAAACAACGACGTCGGCATGCCTGCCTACCTGCCTATCCTCCGGATGCACGCCGGCCGAATCGAGGATCAAGCCCTGCACCGACCAGGAAAGACCGTCATCCGAACGGTAGACGCGCTGGCCGCGCCACTCGTCCACGATCATCCAGAAGAACCCGCCCAGCTCGAAGACGTTCGGGCCCTCATGGGGCGCACCACCGATGACCTGCCCTTCGACGGACCAGTTGTCCCAGTCGGGACTGACAGCGGCGTAGGTAGTGGATGCTTCCGCCTCTTCCTTGTAACAGAGGCGTAGGAGACCGTCGGCGGTCCGGGCGATGGCCGCATCGATCACGTAGTTCGAACTCAGCTCAAGGAAGCCCCGGTGCTTCCAGTGCTCGAGGTCGTCGCTGACCAGATGCACAATGCGCCGCTCATGGCCGGCCCAGGTGGAAGGCACGCCCCTGATCCACGTGAGGTACATGTGGTAGCGGGTTCCGTCCCACGCGACCTCGGGCGCCCAGTGGGTGTTCGGGCCGGGCTCCCCAGCCGGGTCGAGACCGTCGACCACACCGCGGTAGAGCCAGCGCGCGCCGTCGTCGGATACGGCCGTGCCAATCCGGCTGCCGTGCACCCACTCGACGCCCGCGCCCGAATCGGCGGGGCGCCGCTGGGTGTAAAACATCCACCACTGTCCGGTCTGCTCGTTGCGGATGACCGACGGATCAGTCGGCCCGCCGAGCGGATCGGCGAGCAGCGGTGCGCTCACCGACCGGGACGCAGATCCGTTACGGGAGCGCGCATGCTCCCGCGAAAGTCTGGCGCAGCGAGTTCCCCGCGGGTTACGGGAGCACCCCGCCCGGCCGATGCGTAGAGGGCAGCAACAATCTCGATAGCACGTGCAGGATCAGCGGCGACCGGCGGGACATCGGCCCCGGCAAGAAGTGATTCGTAGACCTCGGACAAGAGCGCATCGTGCCCGCTCGGCACCTCATTCGACGGCAGCGCCCACGACGCCGACCGTTCCGCACTGATGTGGCGGGCCGGCGTCAGCTTCCAGCTCGCGTGGTTGTGGCCATAGAGGTGCTCGAGCTCGATGGTGGCGTGCTCCGTGTCGATGCGGATCAGGCTCGACTCCCGCGGCGCGAGCACAGTGCTCAGAACCGACGCGACGGCGCCGCACTCGAAGACGACGACGCCGCACGAGGTGTCCTCGGTCTCCAACTCCCGGTCAAGCCGGAACAGCTGGCCGGACACCGAGCTCCACTCGCCGAGCAGGTAGGCGAGCAGGTCGATCTGGTGAATGCCGTGGCTCAGCGTGGTGCCGCCACCCTCGGTCTCCCACGTTCCGCGCCACGGCACGTCGAAGTACTCGGGACCGCGGTACCAGTGCGTGTGGCAGACAGCGGTCAGCGGCCTGCCCAGTTCACCCGACTGCAGCAGGTTCCGGATATGAGCGGCGGCCGTGCCGGTTCGCTGCTGAAAGACGACGGCCAGCTTGCGGTCTGCCGCCACCGCGTCCGACTGCATGGCGTCCACCTCTGCGAGGGAGAGCGCAGGTGGCTTTTCGGCGATGACGTGAGCACCGGCGTCGAACGCTGCTTTGGTCTGTTCCGCGTGTCCCGCCGGCGGAGTGCAGATATGCACGACGTCGACAGCCTCCTTGGCCAACAGCTCCTCCAGGGTGCCGTACCCGGCTGCGATTCCGTGCCGGGCGTTGAAGTCACGGACCCGCTCCTCGCTGGGGTCGGCTGAAGCAACCGCAGTGACGCCGTCGATCGCGGCAAGCGCCTCGGCATGGAGGTGCGCCACGGCGCCGGTGCCGAGGACGGCAGCGCGGAGGATGCGGGTCATTGGAGGGACCTTTCGAGTCAGGATCGCCGGTGCGTGGCACGTTCGTGGGGTCTTCCCGGCGAACCTGCCATTTTCCGGCTACTTTGCGGGCTGATGATCATTCGGCGTGGGCGTCGAGCTGGTCCTCGAGGTGAAAGACCTCCTCGATCCTCACAAATCCTTCGTCCGGCCGGCCGTCGAGCTCCACGAAGAACTCGCCCATCTCGGCCTGCCATCGGGCATTGACGTCGGTCTCGGCCATAGCGCGCTGGGCTGCGGCGAGGTCATCCGACTCGACGTACCCGATCAGGAGGCCATCCGGCCGGAGGAAGAGCGAGTAGTTGTTCCAGCCGGTGTCCTTGAGGGCGCGGAGCATGTCCGGCCAGACGGCGGCATGGCGCTCCTTGTACTCCTCAAGGCGGTCGGGCTTCACCTGCAACTGGAAGCAGACGCGTTCCATAGTTCTCCTCGTCGAGCGGGTATGAATCGTTTCATGGATGCTACCACTGCGACTTGCCAAGGAGCTCGCCTGCCCGCAACTTTTGCGCACCTACGGTGACTCAAACCGGCGTCGGACTCGCCGGAGCTGCACAAAAGTTCACGAAGGAGGAAGGGCTAGAGGGTGCTCCCCCGGCTGACCAGCTCGGGCTGGAAGATGACCTGCCGGCTTTCGGGTGAGGTCCGATCAATCGCTTCAAGCAACAGTTCGACGGCGGTGCGCCCCATCAGCTCCGTTGGCCGCCGCACTGTGGACAGCGGAACAACCGCAGACTGGGCGAAATCGATGTCGTCGTAGCCGATCAGCGCGAGGTCCTCCGGAATCCGCAACCCGCGGATAAGCAGCACAGCCTGCATCACGCCGATGGCCAGCAGATCGTTGGCGCAAAAAATGCCGTCCGGCAGGCCTTCCCTGCCGCGCTCCGCAAGGAGTTCACCGGCTGCACGCCCCGCCAGCACGGTCATTGCGGCGGCTTCCACTACCTCGAGCTCGGCATCCGGGTACTCCTCCACAGCCTGCTGCGCTCCGGCCAGACGGTCCGCCACCTGTTGGATGTCGGTGGACGCTCCGATGAACGCGATGCGCCGCCGCCCGCGCGAGAGCATGTGCTTCACCGCCATGTAACCGCCGGCGACATCATCCACTGACACTGAACTGACCCGGCGCTGCGGGTCCACCCGGTCCACCAAAACCACGGGCACGCCGTGAGCGCGCAGCTGTTCGAGCCGGGAATCGACGTTACCTACCGGCGAAATCAGGACACCCTTGACTCGCTGCTGCTCGAACACATCGAGATAGCGGCTTTCGCGGCCGGCGTCATGCCCACTATCCCCCAGCAGCACGGTGCTGTCCGACTCCGCCGCCCGGTCTTCGGCGGCGCGCGCCAGCGAAGAGAAGAACGGATTACTGACGTCGAGGACGATGAGCCCAATGGTGCGGCTGAGCCCGGCACGGAGCTGGCGAGCGGCATCATTGCGCACGAAGCCCAGTTCCGAGATGACGCTGAGCACCCGCTCACGGGTCTTTTCAGCTACGCGGTCCGGGTTGTTGAGCACGTTCGATACTGTGCCCACGGCAACCTGCGCCTGGTCGGCAACGTCTTTGATACTGACCATCCGGGCAGACCCTCGATTCCTGGAAGTGACGGGCTGTAGACAAGCGGTGGACGAAAATCTGCACTCTTCACGAGAATGCTTGACACCACTTATCGCCAAGGATACCTTTGAAACGTACTAATGAATCGATTCAATATCTGATTCATCTCCTGACCGTCACCGCCGCCTCCTTCAGGCCTAGTGAAAAGTCAGTGCAAAACAACGACGATGCGCGCGGGCTTGCAGCCGGCAGCTGTAAATGGAGAGAAGTAATGGTTGACCTGAGCCGCATAACGCCAACCCTGGAGAACCTCGCTATTGAGGTGCCGTCCTGGGCTTACGGCAATTCCGGAACCCGCTTCAAGGTATTTCAGACTCCCGGCACTCCGCGCACTGTGCAGGAGAAGATCGCCGACGCCGCCAAGGTTAACGAGCTGACCGGCCTTGCGCCCTCCGTTGCCTTGCACATTCCCTGGGACAAGGTGGAAAATTACGGCGCGCTTTCTGACTTTGCGCAGGGCCTCGGCATCACGCTGGGCACCATCAACAGCAACACGTTCCAGGATGACATCTACAAGTTCGGGTCCCTGACCCACAGCGACGCCGCCGTTCGCAACAAGGCCCTCGACCACATGTACGAGTGCATCGACGTCATGAACGTCACCGGTTCACAGGACCTGAAGATCTGGCTGGCTGACGGCACCAACTACCCCGGCCAGGGCGACATGCGCTCACGCCAGGACTGGCTGCATGATTCCCTGCAAAAGGTTTACGAGCGCCTCGGTGATGACCAGCGCATGGTTCTCGAGTACAAGTTCTTCGAACCGGCGTTCTACCACACCGACGTCCCTGACTGGGGAACTTCCTACGCCCACACCCTGGCCCTCGGTGAAAAGGCCATGGTCTGCCTCGACACGGGCCACCACGCTCCCGGCACCAACATCGAGTTCATCGTGGCGCAGCTGATCCGCCTCGGAAAGCTCGGATCCTTCGACTTCAACTCGCGCTTCTACGCGGATGATGACCTGATCGTGGGGGCAGCGGATCCGTTCCAGCTGTTCCGCATCATGTACGAGGTGGCTCGCGGCGGCGCCCTCGACCCGGCTGCCAACGTGGCGCTGATGCTGGACCAGTGCCACAACCTCGAAGAGAAGATCCCCGGCCAGATCCGCTCTGTCCTCAATGTGCAGGAGATGACGGCCCGCGCGCTGCTCGTTGACCGGGAGTCGTTGACCAAGGCGCAGGAAGCGGGCGACGTCCTCGGAGCCCATGCACTGTTCATGGACGCCTTCTACACCGACGTCCGTCCGGCACTCGCCCAGTGGCGTGAATCCCGCGGACTTCCCGCGGACCCCATGGCTGCCTACACGGCCAGCGGCTACCAGGAAATCATCAACGCTGACCGTGAGGGCGGACAGCAGGCAGGATGGGGCGCGTAACCATGACTAACCAAACCGTTCAGGACCTCATCAACCGCTCCAACCGGCTCGGTGCGGACAAACGCAACACGAACTACGCCGGCGGCAACACCTCGGCCAAGGGCAGCGACACCGACCCCGTCACCGGCGAGAACGTCGAGCTGTTGTGGGTAAAGGGCTCCGGCGGTGACCTCGGCACCCTTAAGGAACAGGGTCTGGCCGTACTCCGCCTCGACCGTCTCCGTGCCCTGACCAACGTCTACCCTGGCCTTGACCGCGAGGACGAGATGGTCGCGGCGTTCAATTACACCCTGCACGGCAAGGGCGGCGCGGCACCTTCCATCGATACCGCCATGCACGGCCTCGTCGACGCCGCACACGTTGACCACCTGCACCCGGACTCAGGCATCGCGATCGCCACGGCGGTCGACGGCGAAGCACTCACCGAAAAGATCTTCGGCGACAAGGTGGTGTGGGTGCCCTGGCGGCGCCCGGGCTTCCAGCTCGGCCTGGACATCGCCGCGATCAAGGCCGAAAACCCGCAGGCCGTAGGCACCATCCTTGGCGGGCACGGCATCACCGCGTGGGGCGAAACCTCCGACGAGGCCGAGAACAATTCACTGTGGATGATCGAAACCGCCGAGCGCTACATCACGGAGAACGGAAACCCAAAGGCGTTCGGTGAGCCCCTCGACGGCTACGCCGCGCTCTCGCCTGAGGCGCGCCGCGCGAAGGCC
>NZ_JAROKN010000055.1:0-18662 GCF_029455255.1 Arthrobacter vasquezii
CCTGGCACCGGCTGGCGCGGCGTTCAGCATCTGGAGCGTCATCTACGCAGGCCTGGGCGCGTACACCGTCTACCAGTGGTTCCCCTCGCAGCGCACCGCGCGCCGCCAGCGCCGCCTCGGCTGGTGGATTGCCGCGTCAATGCTGCTCAACGCCGCGTGGATCCTGTCGATCCAGGCCGGCCTACTTGGCGGCAGCGTCCTGGTCATTCTCGTCCTGCTCGCAGTGCTGGCTGTTCTCTTCGCCATCTTCACCGCCACGAAGCCCACCTCCACGATCGACGGAATCGTCACGGACGGCACGCTCGGACTCTACCTGGGCTGGGTCTGCGTGGCGGTCTGCGCGAACATCACCGCAGCTCTCGTCGCAGGGGGCTTCGGCGGCTTCGGCATCCCACCGGCGGCCTGGGCCGCAATCGTTCTCGCCGTCGTTGCCGGAATCGGCGTGCTCCTCGCATTTCGCGGCAGCGGACGCTTTGCGATTGCGGCTGCCATCTGTTGGGGGCTGGCCTGGATCGTGGTGGGGCGCACCTTCGGCGCGCCGGAATCGACGACGACGGCGGTTGCGGCAGGACTCGCGGCGGTCACCGTCATCCTCACAACCGTTGCGGTCAGAGCCAGGCGGCGGTCACATCCCGCGACTGGCAGCTGACGCTAGCCTCAGGGCTTCCGCTTCTGCGGATAGGGCGCCTCGTGCCGTGCGAGCATGTCCACGAAGGCCTCGATTCTTTTCCTCCGCCCGGCCTCTGTCTTCAGCTGACCGAGCCGGAAGATGAGCGCGTACCGGTTCTGGGAGGTGAGCACGTCGAACATCGCCTGCGCGTCCGGATTCACCGCTATTGCGGCTGCAAGATCATCCGGCACGACGGCGGTGGCAGACCCCGCATACGCGCGCTCCCACCGGCCGTTGGCCTTTGCCCGTTCGACGGCGGCGCGACCCGCATCCCGCATCTTGCCTTCAGCTTCCAGCCGTTCAATGTGCCCTACATTTCGCAGCGACCAGATGCTCTGCGGCCCGCGAGGCGTGAATCGCTGGAAGCTGCTCTCGCCGTCGCGCTTTCTGGCCTGGCCGTCAATCCAACCGAAACACAACGCCTCGTCGAGGGCAGTAGCCCAGGTCAGGGTGGTCACCGCTCCACCCTTCTTGTGGAGGACCAGCCACACGCCCGACGACGACGCATGGTTCTCCTCCAGCCACACCCGCCAGCGCTGGGCATCGGGCAGGAGGAGTTCGGGCAGTTCAGCGGCCATGGGTTGAGAGTACTGGACGCCGTGTTGCGCTAGATTGCAAGCGGCACATCCAGGTGGAGGAGAAGTAAATGCTCAGGGTACGACCCATCGTTTTCACCCCGAACTTCGACGCCTTCTCGGACCTGTTCACCGCTCTAGGATTGCGCCAGGTCGAGGATGCACCGGGTTGGCGGGTTTTCACCGCGGACAGTGGGCACGTTGCCCTGCACGTTGCACACCAGCCGTCAGTGAGCTTCAGCTTCGAGGTCGGGGCCGTCTCCGAGTTCGCCCGCCGTACCGCTGAGGCGGGGACAGCCGCCGTCGTTATTGACACTGCAGATGGGCCGGCAGTGCAGGTCACCGCAACGGACGGGCGGACATTCCTCGCCTATGAGGCCGCACTCCGCGGTACAGCGCCCGGGGAGGAAGGGCTGGCGGTTATGCCCATCTGGTTGGCGACGAACGTGGCAGCCGCCGCGAAGGTGTTCAGTGACATCGGCGCCCGAAAGCGGTTCAGCTCGGAGGCGGGGTCCCGGGTGGACTTCACGGCGAAGAACGGCGGCCTGATCGCGGTTCACGGAGCCGACAAGGGCAGCACGGAGCTCGCCTTCGAGTTCTCCGGCGACGTGGAGATCCTGCAGCAGCGGCTGCAGGGACCATCCATCCCGTCGACCCTGATCGATGAGAACTACGGGCGATCCCTGCGACTTCCCAACCCGGACGGCGGCGAGATCCGGGTCAAGCAGCGGCAGGAAGACCTCAACGACTACACCGAAAACACCGCTTCCTGAGCGTCCCCCGCTATTCAGCCATTGGCCGAAGTGCAGCGAGTCAGGGACGCCGCAGCCCTTCTCTGCTATAAAACAGAAGGTATGAACCTGCGCACCCCAGACCCCAACCCCGGCTGGCTCAATGAGGATGACCTCTACGAAGCACGCCGCCGGCTGCCCATGGTCTATGTTGAGGCCATCCCGGTCCGATGCGATTCCCTCGGGTATGTCACCGAGGTGGGGTTGCTGCTGCAGGCCAATGACCAGGGCGAGATGGTGCGCACCTTCGTATCCGGCCGCGTGATGTACCGGGAAACTATTCGGGCCGCCCTGCTGCGGCACCTCGAGAAGGACCTCGGGCCCTTCGCGCTCCCCCAGCTGCCGCCGTGCCCCACGCCGTTCACTGTTGCGGAGTATTTCCCCTCCCCCTCCGAGACCGGGTTGACCGATGACCGGCAGCACGCCGTCGCGTTGGCGTACCTCATTCCGGTCACGGGCGAATGCAACCCGCGGCAGGATGCCCTGGAACTGACGTGGCTGACGCCCGAGGAAGCTCTCAGCCCCGCAGTCAGCGCCGAGTTCTCCGGCGGACGCGACAGCCTCCTGCGCCAGGCGCTCGCCTACGCCGGTTGGGGCCGCTGAGGCGTTACCGTTTCTTTATCGACCGGTTCCGTTCGAACCGGGGCAACAGGTGCAGTGAGGCAGGACTTCCCAATGATCGACAGCGACGTGGACGCGCAGCTACAACCGCTCGCCGCCGAGGCCGTGAAGGCCGGCCGCAAACTCCTCCTTCCGGGAGGCGAGCGCACCAGTGAAGTGGTGGACACCGCCGTCGAGCATGATGATTTCGGTGTTCCGGCCATTGTGGTGGCCACGCTTGAGTCGGGTGAAACGGTGCGGATTGCCACCGGATCGACCGTCCAGGCGGAGGCGCCCGATGAACTCGCGCACATCGTCACCGACGAGGGGTCGCCGGAGGCGCTGGTCGCCCACGTCGCCGCCATCCATGCCGAGAGCCCGCGTGTGAATGAGCTGGCCGAACGGCTCACCCGCGGCGTCAATTTCAAGTCGGGCAGCAGTCTGCAGGACATCCGGGACCTCGCGTTGACGCTGTACGTGGACCTCTCCGACGCCACGAGCGCGCTCCGGGTCTGCGACCTGCTCACGGACCAGCCGTTTGACGGCAACTTCGGCCGCTGGAATTTGATCGAGGGCTGCCTGGCGCTCGCTGCGCACCTCACCCAGGACGACGGCGACGGTTCCCGTGCCGCTGGGTATTCAGCTGCGCTTCGAACAGCCGACGACGCCGAGACAGACCCGCTGAAGGCGAAACTCGCTGCTGCAGTGCGTCAGCGGCAGCTGAACGAGCCGAACCTGTATGACCGGGAAATCGCGCGGTCCGCGAAGAACCCCGCGGCCGAGAAGGACTGGCGGGGCCTGCGCCTGACAGTCCTGCTGTACCTGCGGGCGCACGGCGGCTCTGAGACCCTTGGGGCTGAAGCGCTGGACCGGCGCATCGGGCATGAGTTGCTCGCCATTCGTGCACTGAACGGGAAAACCGCCGCCTCTGGTTAGCCTGCAGGTGCGGGAGTAGAGTGGCGCGCATGAGCGAGCAGGCGGATTCCCTCACACAGTCCAGCACCGAACAGCACCCTGCGCAGGAGGTGCCGGTTGCAGATTCAAACCCGTTGAGCGTGCACATCAACGCGGACGCCCGGCAAATCTGGCTCATGCTCCGGGAACCGCGCCTGGTCCGGCAGTGGCACGGCTGGGAAGCCGACACCCTGGACGAGGAAATTCAGTCCATTTTCTTTGCGCCGTCAGTGGTTGAAGGACCCAACCATACGTTCCTGACCGTCAACGGAGGTGACACGTTCCGGATCGAACCGGTGCAGGACGGCTGTGTGGTCACGATTGAGCGGGTTGAAGCCGAGGCTGATGAGATCACGGAGGGCTGGATCACTTTCCTCCAGCAGCTGCGTTTTGCGCTCGAGCGGCACCCCTCCAGCTCCCGGCGCACCGCATTTTTCATGGGTGAGCCGACTGACGGCGGTTCGATCATCGGGAAGCTGAGTGCCGAGCAGCTACAGCAGCCCGGGGACTCCTACTCCCTCAACCTCCCGGACGGGCATGAGCTGACCGGATCGGTGTGGTTCCGCACGGAGAACCAGGTGGGTTTGACGGTCTCGGAGTACGCCGATCATGGCGAGGGGCTGGTGATCCTGGCCGATCAGCCATCTCTCGAAGGCCCGGGGTCCAGCCTCGTCGTCATTTCAACTTATGGTCTGGGAGCGAAGGCGCTGCGCACTGCTTGGGGTAGTTGGGATGCTTTCCGGCGGCAGCACTACCCGTCCTCGGACCCCCTCGAGACCTCGCAGCTGGACAGCTAGCTTCTTCCCTGGCGCGGGCGCCTCCGTCTATTCCTGAGAAGATGGGCGGGTGCCACAATCAGACTTTTCGTTCTCCATCGGTAAACGCCTCAGCGAGACCACCGCGTCCGGCGAGGGCCTGCATGGCCGCACCGGGACCATCACCACTCCCCATGGCGAGATTCAGACGCCGGCCTTCATCGCCGTCGGAACCAAGGCCACCGTGAAGGCAGTGCTCCCGGAGTCCATGAGGGAGGCCGGCGCGCAGGCGCTGCTCGCCAACGCCTACCATCTCTACCTGCAGCCGGGAGCGGACGTTCTTGACGAGGCCGGCGGGCTGGGGAAGTTCATGAACTGGAATGGGCCTACCTTCACCGATTCGGGCGGCTTCCAGGTGATGAGCCTGGGGTCGGGATTCAAGAAGGTCATCACCATGGACTCGGCAGCAGCTGCCGAGCACGCCGGGGATGATGACCGCGTTGCGGTGGGCAAGGAGCGCCTTGCCCACATCGACGACGACGGCGTGTGGTTCGTCTCGCACCTCAACGGAGACCGGCACAGATTCACCCCGGAGATTTCGATGCAGGTGCAGCACCAGCTCGGAGCCGACGTCATGTTCGCGTTCGATGAGCTGACCACCCTGATGAACTCGCGGGGGTATCAGGAGGAGTCTCTGGAGCGGACCCGGTTGTGGGCGGAGCGGTGCATCGCCGAGCATGAGCGGCTGACCGACGTGCGGTCGGACAAGCCGTACCAGGCGCTGTTCGGCGTGATTCAGGGAGCACAGTATGAAGATCTCCGGCGGAAGGCTTCGCGCGATCTCGGGGAGATGAACTTTGACGGGTTCGGTGTTGGAGGCGCACTAGAGAAGGAGAACCTCGGTACCATTTTGGGCTGGTGCGCGGATGAGTTGCCGGAATCGAAGCCGCGGCATCTGCTGGGCATCTCGGAGCCGGACGATCTGTTCACGGGTATTGAGAACGGCGCGGACACCTTTGACTGCGTCTCCCCCACCCGGGTTGCCCGGAACTCAGCGTTCTACGTGCCCGATGGTCGGTGGAACCTGTCCAATGCCCGGTTCAAGCGCGACTTCACGCCCCTCATGGAGGGCTGCGACTGCTACACCTGCACCCACTACACCCGGGCCTACATTCACCACCTGTTCAAGGCCAAGGAGATGGTCTCGGCAACGCTGATCTCGATCCACAACGAGCGGTTTGTGATCCGGATGGTCGACGACGCCCGCGCTGCGATCGAGGACGGAACGTACTTCGATCTCAAGGCCGAGGTGCTGGGCCGCTACTACGCGTCGAAGCGCTAGCTCGCACTCTCGCCCGCGCACCCCGCACCGCCGCGCACCCCGTCTCTTCCGCCCGCGCACCCGCACACCCACCCTCCTCTCCACCCTCCCGCAAAAGCGCCGTTCTTGTGCAGGATCGTGGGGACGTCCCCACGATCCTGCACAACGTCGGCGTCTTTGCGTACTGGACGCAGAGGTTTATCCACAAATGCGCGACGACGGCCACGGGGCCACGCTTCGCCGGTCAAGCTAGTGCAATGGACGCGAACGCATACTCCTGGCTGAGCGGATCGGCCCGTTCCTGGCGTACCACCGAGCTGGAGCAGATGGGGGTCAGCCGCCGCGCGATCACTCGACTGGTCGAGCGGGGCATCCTCGTCCGTCTGCAGGTCAACGCCTATGTGTCAACAAAGTACTGGAGATCCCTGACCGAAGCTGAGCAGGATCGGTTCAGGATCACAGCCCACAGCCGTGCCAGCCATGCGCTGACGCAAGCCGCGTATAGCCATACGTCCGCAGCACGCGTTCACGGCCTCAGCCTGTGGGAAGTGGACAGCAGGATTCACATCACGCAGCCGCTTTCCGGATCATCGCGGGAGCACAACGCTGATGTTGTTCGACACCGAGCAAAGCTGCTGCCCGGCGAGGTGGACATGGTCGACGGGTTGCAGGTTACCTCGCGCGCCCGCACCATTGTGGACTCGGCCAGACTGTTGTCCTACAGGCAGGGGCTGATCACTGCGGATCACGCGCTTCATCTGGGTGTCCAGCGCGCCGAGCTACACCAGGTCCTTCAACGCCAGGCAGGCTACAAGGGCGTACAGATTGCTCGTGAGGTCGTGGAGAATGCCAGCGTCCTGTCTGAGTCAGCGGGTGAGTCCCTTACCGCGCACCTGATAGCCGGCATGCCGATACCCCAGCCGGAACAACAGTTGGTCGTGCGCACCCGATTTGGTGAGCACCGCATCGATTTCGGTTGGCGCGAGCAGAAGCTTGCCCTCGAGTTTGACGGCAAGACAAAGTACTTCGACTACGCTCCGACCCCCGAGGTGCTGTTTCAGGAGCGTCGACGTGAGAAGGCACTCATGGAACAGGGGTGGGTTTTCATCAGGCTCGAGTGGGCGGACCTGTTTCAGGAAGCCACCCGGGGGCGAATTCTGAAAGCGTGGTGGAACTGCACCAGGAGTGCCGCGTAGTGACAGGATCGTGGGGACGTCCCCACGATCCTGCACAACAACGGCACTTTTGCGGAGGGCGGCGCAAGGGGACGGGGTTCTTGACGGGCGCCGCTAGGCGGCCGCGTAGCTCGGTTCCCGACGCTTCACCCAGCGGATGGCCGCGGTCGTGACCGGCAGCAGGAGCACCTCCACCAGCGTCTTGTAGACGAAGCCGAAGAAGAGGTAATTCAGAAACGTCGGGAAATCCGTAATGCCGATCACCGAAGCGGCAATGGCGCAGAAGATCAGCGTGTCAGCGAATTCCCCGACACCGGTCGAGGCGATGAGGCGGGCCACCATGCTGCGCTCGCCGAACCGCGACTTCATCCGCACCAGCACCAGCGAGTTGAGCGTCTGCCCCACAACGAACCCCAGCAGAGACGCGAGCACAATCAGCGGTACCGGACCGAGCGCCAACTCCAGCGCTTCCTGCTTGGCGAGACCAAAGTCATCGTCGAACCCCGGCAGCGCAATGATGACGGCGTAGGCGAGCGATGCAAAGACCGACAGCACAAACGTCACGATGATCCCGAGCCGGGCGGCCTTGAAGCCGTACACCTCGCTGATGACGTCACCGATGATGTACGCGAGCGGGAAGAGGAAGAACCCGCCGTCCGTGATGATGCTGAAGTCGCCGATGATCGGCCCGATCACTACACCTTTCGATGCGCCGATATTGGAAAGGATGACGACGACGGCAAGAACCGCCAGCATGATCGAGAAGTTTGCGCTGCCGGCGGTCGCGTAACGCGCGCGGGCATGGTCCTGCAGTTGAGTCATTGTTTCTCATTCGTGGAAGTGGTTCGCGCAGCCCAAAGGGCCCGCTGTATTAGCACTGTCGCCCGGCTGCCCCCAGGCGTCTGATAATTGTCCCACGACGGCCGGTGAGCGGTCGCGGAGCATCGAATTGAACATGTGCAGGGCCAGTCCCTACATTGAACTGAACACGTTCACAAAGGAGCGGCCGTGCAGCACCTCCACCAGCACGACGACGACGCGCAGCCGGCTCCGCATCATAATGGCGCCGGCCGCGCCCGCCGGGTTGCCTTCGGCCCGTTCGCGCTGCTGACCGGAACGGGGGTCACTCACCTTTTGCTGGCGACTGCTGTCGGCATAAGTTTTGGCTGGTCAATGCCGTGGGAGACGTTTTCCTTCGTAGCGCTTGCAGCCATCTTAGGTATCCCCATCACGGTCGTCGGATTCGGCGTCGCGCTGCTCCTCGGCCTCGCCCTGCGGCCGGTGGCCAATCAGGTGCTGCACATCGCGGCATTCTTCGGGATCTTCGCGCTCCTATCCACGCTCATTACTCTCATCGCGGGCGGCGGCGGATTCGAATCCTTTGCGACGGGTGCTGTGGTCGGGACTGCTGCCGCCGCCGGCCGGGCAAGCGTCTGGAAACTCGTCACGATCTACCCGGAGAAAGCCGAGACACACGTCGCCCTTCGGGATAATCTGCAGCCAACGTCGTTCAGAGCAGCTCGACAGGTGGAGGCAACGATGCAATTTCGCGCTGAGCTCGAATCATCCGGCAAGAACACGGCAGGGTTCGAAGTTCCGGAATCCATCGTCGAGCAACTCGGGGGCGGGAAACACCCGAAGATTGTCGCGACCGTCAACGGCTTCACCTTCCGCACTTCGATCGCGTCAATGGGTGGCCGGTTCATGTTCGGACTCAGCGCGGACAGGCGCCAGGAAGCCGGTGTCCAGGCCGGCGAAGTGCATGATGTCGAGGTGGAACTCGACACAGCCCCACGCGAGGTGGAGGTACCTGAGGACCTTGCGGGCGCGCTCGAGAAGAACCCTGCAGCCAAGGCGTTCTGGGACACCCTCTCCTACAGCAACAAGAGTTGGCACGCGCTGCAGGTCACCGGCGCCAAGAAAGCTGAGACCCGGGCAGCACGGATCGAGAAGTCCGTCGGGATGCTGCACGAGGGCCGGGCACGGTGATGCTGTTGGCGCAAGCCGCGAGGCGTCGGGCAGACTGGTGCAATGGCTACTGACGCACCCGCAATTACGCTGACCATCGCAGGTTCGGAGGCCACCGGCGGCGCCGGCGCGCAGGTGGACCTGAAGACGTTCCAGGTGCTGGGCACCTACGGCATCGCCGCTCTCACCTGCATTGTCTCGTTCGATCCGAAGGACAGCTGGAACCATCGGTTCGTTCCCGTTGATGCCCAGGTCATCGCAGATCAGCTTGAAGCTATCCAGTCCTGCTATGCGATCGGCACCGTGAAGATCGGCATGCTGGGCACTCCGCAAACCATCGACACTGTTGCCGGTGCGCTGAAGTCCCAGGAGTGGAAGAACGTAGTGCTGGATCCCGTGCTGATTTGCAAGGGCCAGGAGCCTGGCGCGGCACTCGACACTGATCAGGCGCTGAAGGCGAACATCCTGCCCCTGGCAACGTTCGTCACGCCGAACCACTTCGAGGCGGAGTCGCTCGCGGGAATCGAGATCCGTTCGGTGGAGGATCTGAAGGAAGCGGCGCGGCGCATCCATGAGGCAAGCGGCGCCGTCGTACTGGCGAAAGGTGGCGTGAGGCTGGAAGGCAGCGACGCCGTGGATGTCTATTACGACGGCGAGACGCTGGAAGTTCTCAGCGCCCCCAAGGTGGGGAACGTCGCAGTCAGCGGTGCCGGCTGCACGCTTGCGGCCGCGGTCGCTGCGGAGCTGGCCAAGGGTGCAGCGCCGCTGGAAGCCGCCCGTACTGCCAAGGCTTTCGTGACCGAGGGGATCAGGAACAGGGTCTCTTCGAACGCACCGTTCGATGCGGTCTGGCAGGGCGGCGCTGCGGCCGTCTAGCGCCGCGTAGAAAAATCTCGGCCGTTTAGCTACCTTAACGAACCAAATCCGTTGACTTGTGACTCGTGACACATGAAGCTGTAAGGGTGAAGCCTGAACGGGCTTCACATCTCTGCTGGCACCCATCGCAACACATGGAATAACACTCACACCGGTCTTGGCCGTGCCAGCAGTGCTGCGGGGGGCTAGGAATGGACTCAAGCGGTATGGGCCTTGACTCTTCCTTCGTAAGGAGCAGCATGAGCAAGTCATACCGCCGGAGATCAGGAAGGGCTGTGCTGGCGTCGCTGACCGGCCTCGCCCTGGCCTCCAGCATGTGGGCACCGGCTTCGGCAGTACAGGCGCCGGATTCCGACAGCCCCACCGCTGAGGGAATAACGCTTCAGCCCGCAATCGATTCCAAAATCAGCCGGGACCTCGCCGAGAAAACGGGAACGACGGCGGCCTACGTCCAGTTCGCTGGCAAGGGAGCCTTTGAGCAGACGCAGCCGGCTGAAGTACGCAGCAACGGGTTCACCACGCCGATTCAGCGGACCGACCGCGTTCTTGAAATCCGTGCCGGCATCCAGGCACAAGCGGACGAGGTGGCAGCCGAAGCCGGCGCTTCCCAGCTGTACACCACCACCAACACCCTTCCCGGCGTCGCCATCCAGGGCGATGCT
This sequence comes from Arthrobacter vasquezii, assembly GCF_029455255.1. Classification (NCBI taxonomy): domain Bacteria; kingdom Bacillati; phylum Actinomycetota; class Actinomycetes; order Micrococcales; family Micrococcaceae; genus Arthrobacter; species Arthrobacter vasquezii. The sequence continues at coordinate 10,348 of NZ_JAROKN010000055.1, forward strand.
GAGGCAATCAAGGCGCTCGCTGCCCGTCCGGACGTCGTGAAGATCACCGGAATAGTCCCCAAAACCATCGAGAACAAGGGCGCGGATATTGACACTCGCGCGCTCGAAGCATGGACGGCCCGGGACAATACCGGCGAGGGAATCACCATTGCCGTGCTGGACACCGGTCTTGACTACACCCATGCGGGCTTCGGCGGACCGGGCACCATCGAGGCCTTCAATCAGGCCAAGGCTGATGCCGAACCTGATCCCGCGCTCTACGATGCCGCCAAGTTCCTCGGCGGTTATGACCTAGTGGGCGATGCCTACGACGCCGGCTCAACCGATCCCGCACGCACAATTCCCCAGCCGGACCTCAATCCCCTTGACTGCCAGAGCCACGGATCACACGTTGCAGGCACCTCTTCGGGTTATGGAGTCAACGCTGACGGCACCACGTTCGAAGGTGACTACAGCACCCTCACGGCGGAGACCGTCAACGAGATGCGAATCGGCCCGGGATCTGCCCCTGAGTCCGGCATTGTTGCCCTCCGCGTTTTCGGTTGCGAGGGTTCAAGCCTCGTGGTGGGAAAGGCCCTGGACTACGTCCTGGACCCCAACGGCGACGGCAACTTCGACGACCGCGCACAGGTAGTCAACATGTCGCTGGGCTCCTCCTTCCCGGCGTACGACGATCCCGAAAACGACATTGTCAATGAACTGACCGAACAGGGCGTCCTGTCGGTCGTATCCTCCGGTAACGACGGCGATGTCTACGACATCGGCGGCTCACCCGGCAGCGCCGAATCCGCACTGACTGTTGCGGCCAGCGTTGGTTCCCAGGTAACCCTGGACCGCGTTGATGTTCTGGCACCCGAGGCCGTGGCGGGACCTGCTTCCGGGCAGTACACCGTCAACTTCGATTACGCCGCTGAAGGAGTTACTCCCGAAACGCTTCGGGGTGAAGTGGTCGTGGGACCTGACGGAGCCAACAATGACGGCTGCGACGCCCTGCCTGTGGCCGGAGCCAACGCCGGCAAATGGGTGTGGCTGTTCTGGGATGACAATGACACCACTCGTGACTGCGGCTCAGCCGATCGGTGGAACAACGCTGCGACAGCCGGGTACGCCGGCGTCGTCATCGGCACAACGCTTGACGTGTTCCCTGCCGGTATCGGCGGCAACGACAAGATCCCGGGCCTCCAGCTCACCGCCGCTGACACCGCCAGGCTGATGCCGGCGGCGGAGGCGGGAACGCTTGTCCTCCAGCTCGACCCCTCGTATCAGGCAACGGCTACCGGACCCTCCAACGCGAAGGACACCCTTGCGGCGTTCTCCTCGCGGGGCGTCCATGGCTCCAACGGCGTGGTCAAGCCGGATGTGACTGCTCCCGGTGTTTCCATTGGCTCAGTTCAGGTAGGAACCGGCAACGGGGCCTCGACGAAGAGCGGCACCTCGATGGCCGCACCTCACACGGCAGGCATTGCTGCGCTGGTCCTCTCCGCGAACGAGTACAACCCGTACCAGGCCAAGAGCGTCATCATGAACACGGCGACGCATGATCTCCTGACTGCAGATGGAATTCCCTACGCACCGAACCGCGTGGGATCCGGACGCGTTGACGCGATGCAAGCCCTGGAAACATCCGTTCTGGCCTACGCGACGGAGCAGCCGGCCCTCACCTCGGTAAACTTCGGCGTGCTGGAACTCGGCACTGAAGCTCTGACGGTCACCAAGCAGGTCACCGTCCAGAACACGTCCAATGCTCCGGTCACTTATGACGCCAGCTACCTTGCAGCGTCGACAATGCCTGGCGTTGCCATCTCGGTGTCACCAGCGGTGATCACTGTTCCGGCCAACAACCCGGCAACGCTGACCGTCACACTGACGATTGCCGATCCTGCGGCTCTCGCCAAAACAATCGATCCGGCGGCAGAAGAGATTCAGGCCGGCATTCCGCGTCAGTACCTCGCCGACGTTTCCGGCCGGATTCAGCTCCTCGGCGCTGATGGGCAGGAACTTCGTGTGCCCGTCTACTCGGCACCGAAGCCCACCTCGGATATTTCGGCCGGAACTGAAATTGCCTTCGACGGCGCCTCTGACCTCCTGAGCAGCATTGCACTCGAAGGCCGCGGGCTCTCGCAGGGAGTTCCTGGAGAATCCGCCTACCAGTCCATCGTTTCACCGCTGGTCCTCGGCGCTGAGAGCCCCAAGGCAGCGGAGCGTCCGCTTGAGTCTCTCTACTCGTTTGACCTCCGCGCAGTAGGCGCTGCCTCAACGGTTCCGGCGCTGGTTGATGCTGCCGGAGACCCGACAACCGGTGTGCTGAACTTCGGTATCAGCACCTGGCAGAACTGGGCGCAGCTCGGCGGCAACAACGGAGTGTCAATCGAGCTCGATACCGACGGCGACAGCACGGTCGATTACGTTGTCCAGACCCTCCGTTACTCGGATCTTGGTCCCGGAGCTCCAACACTGGACATGATCCTGTTCGAGGTTGTCACCATTGATGATGCGGGAGCACCCGTCTTTGATACCGACCTCTACTTCGCCAACGGGGTGGACGGCAGTGTGGACACCAACACGTTCGACACCAACGTTGTGACCCTTCCGGTTCCGGTAACGGAGCTGGGTATGAACGCCGCAACGCTGGGCGCCTCGGCGCCGATCAAGTACCGGGTGTCGACGGCGAGCGCTTTCAACGTTGACGAGAACGGTGTTTCCGGTGGCCCGGTCGACACCACCGACTGGATCGACTTCAACGTCACCGAACCGGCACTGTGGTTCGAGGGCGGCGAGCCGGCAGCGGCGTCCTTCGCTTCGGCGGCTGGAGTCACACTGAACGTCAACCGCCAGGAGTCCGTCACGGACGCCAAGGCGCTGTTCATTCATCACCACAATGCAACGGGTGACAAGCAGGAGATCGTCCCGATTTCGGTCGCGGGTGCAACCGTCAACGAAGACCTGGATGGTGACGGCAATCCGGATGTGGTTGTCCGCAACTCCGCCGGCCAACTGCTGCTCTACCCGGGCAACGGCACCGGTGGGTTCCTGAAGAGCCGGGTCATCGGTACGGGCTGGAACTCCATGAACGCCATCCTGATTCCGGGTGACTGGGACGGCGACGGCAACTCCGACGTCATCTCTCGGGACAGTTCCGGACGCCTGTGGCTGTACAAGGGCACCGGTACCGGCACGGTCACGGGAAAGACGCAGATCGGGCAAGGCTGGAGCGGCTTGACCATGGTCACCCCGGGTGACTGGGATGGCGACGGCAACGTTGACCTGATTGCCCGTCTTGGTGACGGCAAGCTGCGACTCTACCCGGGCAATGGTGCAGGCGGCTTCCTGACGCCGGCCCAGATCGGATCGGGCTGGAACGGCTTCACCATCGTTGGTCCGGGCGACTTCAACGGCGACACCGCCGCTGATCTCCTGGCCCGCGACTCCGCCGGCAAGCTGTTCCTCTACCCGGGCACCGGAACCGGTGGCTTCGGCACCCGGACGCAGCCGGGCCAGGGCTGGAACAACTTCACCCTCGTTGCCCCCGGCGATTTCGACGGGGACAGCAACGCGGATCTTCTGGCGCGTGACTCCGCCGGCAAGCTGTTCCTCTACTCGGGAAATGGCACCGGTGGCTTCGCGGGCAAGGTCCAGAACGGAACCGGTTGGGGCGGTTTCACCTGGATGGTGCCGTAACCTCACCGTTGAGTAGGTAGGTACTGATCGAAGAAACCCCCGGTCCAAAAAATGGGCCGGGGGTTTCTTTTTGCCGGACTCGAAAGGTCAGGCGGACTCCGCACGCTCAGCGAGCCGGGCGCGGTACGCCGCCGCCGCAGCCCGGTTCCCGCAACCCGATTCGCAGAAGCGCCGCGACCGATTCTTCGACAGATCCACCAGCACATTTCCGCAGTCGGGTGACGCGCACGTCCGAAGCCGGCTCAACTCCTGGCTACGCACGAGGTCGACGAAGGCCATCGCCGCCTCCACAGCCATTCGCGCCGACAGCGGCGCCTCCCGCGGGACTGCGTGGATGTGGTAATCCCAGGAATCATGCCGCACCAGCTGCGGCAGGGCGTTGAACTCGCGCAGCAGGGAGTTCACCGTCTCCACCACGTAGTCCTCATCGCCGTCCCATAAGGCGCGCAAACGCGGGCGAAGGCGACGGACGGCGCCCAGTTCTGCGTCATCGAGCGCGAGGTTACCGGTCCAGTTCCAGTTCCGGGCAAACCGGTGCAGGGAGCCGACGTCGGGAAGCTGCTCCCCATCCTCGGTATTCACGAGCGCGGCCGCGCTGCGCAAACCCTCTTCAGTGTCATTGGCAAAAAGCATGAGGCTCCTGTCAGTCTCGCTCCAGACTAGCCCGAGTGCGCCTGCAGGAAGGAGTACACCTCGGTCTCGTCAACACCGGGAAATGCGCCGGGCGGCATGGCCGCCAGCAGGTGGGAGTGCGCACGCGCGCTGGGCCAGGCGAAGCCTGACCACTCACCCGCCAATGACGACGGCGGCAGCTTGCAGCATGATTCCTCCGGACAGCGGGACTCACCACGGATGGAAGTTTCACGTCCGCGGAACCACTTCACATGCGCATAGGGCACGCCGACGCTGAGGGAGAACTCGCCGGCAGCGGCCCGCTCGGTGCGGGCAGTGCACCAGTAGGTGCCGCTCGGTGTGTCGGTGTACTGGCTGTAGGCGGAAAAGCGGTCCGGAACATCGAACACCACGCGGGACGTCCACTTCCTGCACGAGGGCTGGCCCTCGATGGCGCCGGTGTGATCCTGCGGAAAGGTCACGCCGTCGTTCTCGTAGGCCTTGTAAATGATCCCGCTCTGGTGGGTCTTTTGGAAGTGGGTGGGGATGCCCAGGTGCTGGGTTGCGAGGTTGGTGAACCGGTGGGCCGCGGTCTCATAGGAGACGGCGAACGCGTCCCGAACGTCCTCGACCGCGATCTCTTTGGCGGACTTTGCCGTCTGGAGGAAATCGACCGTTGCCTTCTCGGGCAGCAGGAGCGCCGCCGCGAAGTAGTTCGTGGCCACCCGCTGCCTCAGAAACTCCCGATAGTTTTCCGGTGTCTCATGCTGCAGAACGTAGTGGCCGAGAGCCTGCAGCAGGACCGACCGCGGGTCATGGTCCGTCCGTTGCGACTGCGTGAGATAGATACGCCGGTTCTTCAGATCCGTCACCGATCGGGTGGAATGCGGCAGGTCCCCCACATGGTGCAACGTGAACCCGAGATGCGCAGCGATATCGGCGATGAGGTGCTGCGAGAGCGGCCCGCTGGTGTGGCCGACGGAGGCAAGGACCTTCTGTGCCTCGGCCTCGATATCCGGGAAATAGTTGTTCTGCCTGCGCATGATGCCGCGGAGCTCGGCGTTGGCGCGGCGGGCCTCCTCCGGCGTTGCCACCTGCTCATTTAACCGGCGCTCGAGCTCCGCCTGCAGACCCACCAACGCTTCAAGGGCCTCCATCGGCAGCCGCGCCGACGTGCGGACTTTCGGCAGCCCGAGCGACTCGTACAGCGGACCCCGCTGAGCCCGCTCGAGGGCGATCTCCAACGCAGCCCGCCGGCTGGGCGGTTCCGCACCCAGCAGTTGGTCGATGCTCACCCCGAGCGCTTTCGCGAGCGACTGCAGCATGCCCAACCGGGGCTCACGCTTGCCGTTCTCCATCAATGAGAGCTGGGACGGCGCTGTCCCGACGACGGCGCCCAGCTCCTCCAGCGTCATGCGCCGGCTCTTGCGGAGGTGCCGCAGGCGGCGGCCGAGGCTGATCGCGTCCTCACCCTCGGGAACGGATTCAAGTTCGGGCTGCCGGGTGCGATTCCAGCTCGAAGTAGTCATTTCTTGACGATACGCGAAGAAATGCGTTTCTTTCCATAGGTTTGCTCTGGTTCGGGGGTGCAGGATGCTGAATCGTTGCTCTCACCAGCAGTTACCGCAGAGGCACCAACGCCTCCCGGAAGGAGAAACGCAATGACGCAGGAAGCCGGAACCCCAGGCAGCAATACCCGCACCGAAGCGGTCCACGAACTCGAGCTGGAGTGGGCAGCTGATCCGCGTTGGGAAGGGATCCAGCGTGATTACTCGGCCGCCGACGTCGTACGCCTTCGTGGAAGCGTCCAGGAGGAACACACACTCGCCCGCCGGGGCGCCGAGAAGTTGTGGCAGCAGCTCACCACCCAGGCAGAAACGGGCGAATACACCCACGCCCTCGGCGCACTGACCGGCAACCAGGCAGTGCAGCAGGTGAAGGCCGGGCTGAAGGCCATCTACCTGTCCGGTTGGCAGGTTGCAGCCGACGCCAATCTTTCCGGCCAGACATACCCGGACCAGTCGCTGTACCCGGCCAACTCGGTCCCACAGGTGGTGCGCCGCATCAACAACGCGCTGCAGCGTGCGGACCAGATCGAGTGGGCAGAAGGGACGCAGTCAGTCGAAGACTGGCTCGTGCCGATCGTCGCAGACGCAGAGGCCGGGTTCGGCGGGCCGCTCAACGCGTTCGAGCTGATGAAGTCGATGATCGTAGCCGGCGCTTCAGGCGTGCACTGGGAAGACCAGCTGGCGTCCGAGAAGAAGTGCGGGCACCTCGGCGGCAAGGTCCTCATCCCCACGCAACAGCACGTCCGCACGCTGAACGCGGCGAGACTGGCAGCCGACGTCGCCGGCGTTCCATCGGTCATCGTGGCCCGGACCGACGCCGAAGCGGCGACACTTCTCACGTCCGACGTCGACGAGCGGGACCGCCCGTTCCTCACCGGAGGACGCACACCGGAAGGGTTTTACGAGGTCCGCAACGGAATCGATCCCTGCATTACGCGGGCACACGCCTACGCTCCGTACGCGGACCTGATCTGGATGGAAACCGGCACCCCGGACCTTGAGCTCGCCAGGCGCTTCGCTGAGTCCGTCAAGACCGAGTTTCCCGATCAGATGCTCGCCTACAACTGCTCGCCGTCGTTCAACTGGCGCAAGCACCTCGACGACGCGACCATCGCCAAGTTCCAGCGCGAGCTCGGCGCCATGGGTTTCACCTTCCAGTTCATCACCCTCGCCGGGTTCCATGCGCTGAACTACTCGATGTTCGACCTCGCCCACGGCTACGCGGCCGACGGCATGAGCGCCTACGTGGAACTTCAGGAAAAGGAATTCGCCTCTGAAGCACGCGGCTACACCGCCACACGCCACCAGCGCGAGGTCGGCACCGGTTACTTCGACCAGGTGGCAAGCGCCCTCAACCCCAAGGGCAGCACCCTGGCCCTCGCCGGCTCCACCGAGACCCAGCAGTTCCACTAAACCCCTCCCCGTTTTGAAGGAGCACCTTCCATGAACACACACGGCATCAGGCTGACCGCACCGCCCATCCCCCGCCAGGACGAAATCCTCACCCCCGAAGCGCTCAATTTCCTCAGCGAACTCCACGCCTTCGCCGAGCCACGACGCCAGGAGCTGCTCCAGCGGCGCAGGGAAACCCGGAACCGGATCGCGCGCGGCGAGGACCCGCGATTCCTGGCCCACACCGCACACATCAGGAACGACGGCGGCTGGCAGGTTGCGCCCCCGGCTCCCGGCTTGGAGGACCGCCGGGTCGAAATCACCGGTCCGGTGGACCGCAAGATGACGGTCAACGCCCTGAACTCCGGCGCCAACGTATGGCTGGCGGACCTCGAAGATTCGCTGACCCCCACCTGGCCCAACGTCATCAACGGACAGCTCAACCTGCATGACGCGTTGCGACGCCGCATCGACTTCACCACCGAGGAGGGCAGGGAGTACCGGCTCGGCGAAAAGCTGCCCACCGTCGTCGTGCGTCCGCGGGGCTGGCATCTGCCGGAGCAGCATCTGCTGGTCGACGGCGAACCGCTCTCGGGCAGCATCGTGGACTTCGGGCTCTACTTCTTCCACAACGCCCACCGGCTGATCGATTCCGGCCGAGGACCCTACTTCTACCTGCCGAAGCTGGAGAACCACCTCGAAGCGCGGCTGTGGAACGACATCTTTCTCCGCTCCCAGCAGCTGCTCGGCATCCCCCGCGGCACCATCCGCGCCACCGTGCTCATCGAGACCATCACCGCCGCCTTCGAGATGGAGGAGATCCTCTACGAACTCCGCGAGCACTCGTCCGGCCTGAATGCCGGGCGGTGGGACTACATCTTCTCGCTCATCAAGAACTTCCGGCTCCGTGGCCCCCGCTTTGTCCTGCCTGACCGGACCATGGTCACCATGACCGCCCCGTTCATGCGGGCCTACACCGAGCAGTTGGTGCGCGCCTGCCACCGGCGCGGCGCCCACGCCATCGGCGGACCCGCCGCCTTCGTTCCCAGCCGCCGCGATGACGCC
>NZ_JAROKN010000056.1:0-18156 GCF_029455255.1 Arthrobacter vasquezii
CGACGGCGGCCGTCCTGCGCGGGCATGAACGTCCGCCGCTGGTTTTCTGGATCATGAGCGGCATCGGCGCAGCGGTCACGGTTGCCTTCGCCGCTTTCACCTCCGGCGGGCTTGGCGGCTTCAGCTGGCCGGACCTTCTTCTGCTCGGTGCTGTAGTGGCCGGCGCTATCGGCTACGCCGAGGGCGGCCTGCTGGCCCGCGACCTGGGTTCCTGGCAGGTCATCTCCTGGGCCCTCGTTGTGGCCGCTCCCCTCATGGTTCTGCTGACCTCCATCGCCATGATTGAGGAGCCGCCGGCAGCCTCAGCGGTACAGTGGGCCGCCTTCGCCTACCTCGGAGTGGTCAGTATGTTCCTCGGCTTCTTCGCCTGGTACCGCGGACTGGCAATCGGTCCGATGACCCGGGTCAGCCAGATACAACTGGTGCAGCCCGTCCTGACTATCGCGTGGGCTGCACTCCTGCTCGGGGAGAACCTGACGTGGCCGACCATTGTCGGAGGCCTCGCCGTCGTTCTCTGTGCCGGTGTGACCGTCCGGACGCGCGCCGGAACTCGTTCGGCATCCCGGTCGCGGCCCCGCACCGTATCCCCCAACTCCTGACGCCAACACGGCGTGTCACAACGCAACACGCCGCCGGAACCGGATGTGCTGGCCCGGTACCCGGGGAATCCGGCCCGCCCTTGAGCGCGCTGAACCGAGGAAGGTGCGGGTGCTAGTTAGTAGGTCCGGCACTCCCCAAGGAACGACCGGCCACAGCCCTCCTACGTATTGTTCGACTTCGGCGCCCCTATGCCGGCGTTGATCTTGTGCGGCCCAGCCGCAGAGGGACGGACGTCGAACTCGAACATCGCAGTCGGGAGGTAGACGGTTGAACAGGAGTTGGGAATATCCACCACCCCGGACAACCTCCCCTCAATCGGCGCGGATCCCAGCAACAGGTAAGCCTGCTCCGGGCTGTAGCCGAACTTCGTCAGGTAGTCGATCGCATGCAGGCACGCTCGCTGGTAGGACAGATGCGAGTCAAGATAATGCTGTTTGCCGTCCAGGGTCACAGAGGTGCCGGAGAAAGCGATCCACTCGCTGTAGCGCGGATCAACAATGCCGGGCATGAAGATCGCATTCTCACTGACCCCATAGGTCTCCATGCCGCCCTTGATGACATCAACCCTGAGGTCTATGAACCCGCCCATCTCAATGGCCCCGCAGAAGGTGATTTCGCCGTCGCCCTGTGAAAAGTGGAGATCGCCCAGTGACAGGTTGGCGCCGTCCACGAAGACCGGATAGAAAATCCGGGAGCCCTTGGAAAGATTCTTGATGTCCTGGTTACCGCCGTTTTCCCGGGGTGGAGCGGTGCGCGCCGCCTCGCCCGCTACGCGATCGAATTCCGACGCGGCCAGGCTTCCGAGAACGGCATGCTCCGCTTCGGGCGGCAGAGCCAGGGGCGGCACCCGGTTGGGATCCGTGGCTATGAGGTCACCCTCGCGCTTGTTCCACTTCGCCAGCAACTCTGCAGAGGGAGCCGTACCCATGAGACCGGGGTGGATGAGTCCCGCATAGGACACTTCCGGTACGTGCCGCGACGTCGCCATCTGACCTGTGAAGTCCCAAATCGCCTTGTAGGCGTCAGGAAACTGCTCGGTCAGGAAGCCTCCGCCGTTGTTTCGGGCGAAGATACCCGTGTAGCCCCATCCCTGCCCGGCCAGCGGCCCTGAATCTTCCTGCGGGATTGGGCCCACGTCGAGGATATCGACGATGAGCAGGTCTCCCGGCTTGACTCCTTCGACGGCGAAAGGCCCGCTGAGCTTGTGGACGGTGAGCAACGGAGCGTTCAGAATGTCATCCGCGGAGTCGTCGTTGACTATAGCGCCGTCAAACCACTCGCGGCAGTGAACCCTGAATGAATCACCGGGCTTCACTGTGGCTACCGGAGGAATCTCCGGGTGCCACCGGTTATGTCCAACCTTTTCCTGATCTTCGAACTTCTTTGATGAATCAAGGGGAAATATAACGTCAGGCATTGCATCTCCTTCAAAAATGCTGTCTGGCCCGCTGATTAGGGCCGGGGTAGTTTCTTGTGAAGCGGATTGGATGAATAGCGTTGCGTCTTTCGACTACCCGTTGCCGGAAGCCCTCCGGAAACAACCTGCGGCTCCGATGCCGAACGGTAAGTTGAATCGATCAATCGGAAGGCTGCCGAACCTGTCCGGGAAATGTTTGGCACGCTCATCCTCCGGTGGGCCGTCTGCCGGCACTGCGGACACGTAATCGATTCCGCAGCTGCGCTCATGGGGCGAATGGCCTCGAACACATCACATTGGGGACAAAGGTATTCATAGATCGGCATGCAGAACGCGCCCTTCCGTGTCGGATGAATGATCAGGCAGTTACCGCCACGCCATCTTGGGTGGACGGCTTGGCATGCGGGATGCCTCTTCGGCCAAGGAAGAACGCCGCCGCAAGAGCAGCAACTGCTGCGACAGTCACCAGCAAGGCGAGGCCGGTGTTCGTCTCATACCTGCCTACCAGCAGGAAAAACGCGGGGATGGTGCCGGTTATGTGGGCCACAAAGATCGTGAACCAGCCAGTGGTGTAGGCCAGGGAGTCCTTACCCAGCCCCAACAGCAGGAAGAACAGAAACCACAGGACCGCCCAGGTCAGCCAGATCGCGCCGAACACCGGGTCCGCGACCAGAGTGAATTGGAGGATTCCGATCACCACCGCACAGGCTGCAACAAAGAGAGAGAACCAGCCCAGACCCTCGCCGCTGATTCCGGTCGCTTGAAGGATTCCCACATACAGGTACGTGAAACCAAAAAGATACAGGCCAGCGGCGCCGAAGATCGTCGGCAAGTCGTTGTTGGCCTGAATCAGGATGATGGTCGGGAAGACAACCTGCATAATCCCGACGAAGAAATTCAAAATGGCTGCCGATTTACCGGGAACCACTCCAATAAGCATGAGACCGTTAATGAAAAGAACTGCGCCAACATATAACAGACCAACACTGCTCATGGCACTCCGTTGCAATACAAAGAGTGAGTGGGAACCTACGAGGGGAAAACCCACCTGCGCGTGCCGGCGGTTTTCACAGAATCAGCAAAAGAATAAGATATAAGTGCGTTGTATCGGCAACCATAGTCCTGCTCAATTTTTCTGTCAACGATAAAAATCCCGTCCCGCAGTCCGGGCGCAACGGGTTATCCCCCGGTAGAACTTTCCTTGATTCCTGATGGACAAGAGAGCCTCTGTTCCCTGTTCCGAAAGGCGTGTGAGTGCTTCACTGGACAGTACGACGACGGCCCTGCCGCCTCCCGCTGCTTCCGGAGGTTCCTGAATGAACAAGATCATCCTCATGATGTCCGTCTCCCTGGACGGCTACTTCGAAGGACTCGACCGGGACATCAGCTGGCACCGGGTGGACGAAGAGCTTCACAGCTACTTCAACGAGCAGTGCCGCGCGATGGCCGGTTTCTTCGACGGACGCGTCACCCATGAGCTGATGGCCGAGTACTGGCCCACCGCTGACCAGAATCCGGATGCTTCCGAACCGGAAATCGAGTTCGCACAGATCTGGCGGGATGCACGCAAGTATGTGTTCTCACAAACCCTTTCGGAGGCGGGCCGGAACACGACGGTGATTTCCGACGTCGTTCCTGAACAGATCGCCGAGCTGAAGGCGCAGATCGGCGGCGATATCGCGCTGGGCGGAGCCAACCTCGCAGCCAGCTTTCTCCGGCTCGGCCTGGTGGACGAGTACCGCATCTGCGTCCATCCGGTAGTGCTTGGCAAAGGCCGGCCGCTCTTCGAAGATCCCAAGGTCCAGCTGAATCTCAAGCTCGAGGAAACGCGGAGGTTCAGCAACGGCGTGGTTCTGCTGCGGTATACGAACGATCGCTAGCGTCTTATCCGGCCAGAGGGGGCCGGGGCTGGTCTCCTTCGAGCAGTCCTGACAGACTTCCTCGCATGACTTCCTCCCGTCCCTTTGCACAAGTTGATGTGTTCTCTCCGACTCCGTACCTAGGAAATCCAGTCGCCGTCGTACTGGATGGTGAGGAGCTGAGCGACGACGCGATGCAGCGCGTGGCTCGCTGGACCAATCTCTCCGAAACCACGTTCCTGCTGCCGCCCACCAATCCGGAAGCGGACTACCGCGTACGGATCTTCACCCCGGGAGGTGAGCTTCCGTTCGCCGGTCATCCGACGCTCGGTTCAGCGCACGCCTGGCTTGAGGCTGGCGGTACGCCGCGGCGCGATGACCTGGTTGTGCAGGAGTGCACGGCGGGGCTCATCAATGTCCGGCGCGGCGACGAGATCCTGTCCTTCGCCGCTCCACCCACGCGACGCACCGGGAACCTGGAGGGCGAGTACCTCGCAGGGATCGTCGCCGCGTTCGGCATCCGCGAGGACCAGGTGCTCTCACACCAGTGGGTGGACAACGGGCCGGGCTGGGCGGTCATCCGGCTGGCCACCGCGCAGGAGGTGCTCGATCTGGAACCTGATCTGTCGCGGATCCCGACGGCGATGATCGGCGCAGTCGGCGCCTATCCCGACGGTTCCGAGCATGCCTACGAGATGCGTACCTTCGCGCCCGCTCTCGGCGTTCCCGAAGACCCGGTGTGCGGGAGCATGAACGCCTCAGTGGGCCAATGGTTGACCGGCACCGGTGCAATGCCGAGCACCTATCGGGTGTCGCAGGGTTCCCGGCTGGGCAGGGCGGGAGACATCACCATCACAGCCGACGACGACGGCACCGTCTGGGTGGGCGGCGCCACAACAACGTGCTTCCGGGGAACTGCCGAGATCTGATCTGTGCGGGGCTCGTCTCGTCTCTCGGGCAGCGTGTGGCTCTAATCGACGACGGCGGTGGCTTCCATTTCGAGCGCCGCTCCATGATTGAGCGCGTTTACCCCTGCGACGGCTCGGGCGGGGCGATGGGAACCGATCCATTCGCCATAGATTTCGTCGAACTCTTTCCAGTGAGCCAAATCCGTCAGGTACACCCGCACCTGGACCAGACTGGTTCGCTTGAGTCTCGCCGATGCCAGGCAGGCATCGAGGTTGCTCAGCGTTTGTTTGGCCTGCACCGCGAAGCTCTCGGAAGTGACCGGCTCCCCCTCGCTGTTCACGGGCAACTGACCGGAGATGTAGGCAGTGCCGTGAGCGATGGTGACGTGACTGTACTTGCCTCGTGGAGGCATCAGCCCGTCTGCGTTGATTTGTTCGATGGTTTCGTTGGAGCGCATGACGTTCACCTTAGGCGGGTCCAGTGGTCCGCACAGCAGAAAGCCCCGGAAAGGAGGCACCCGTCCGGGGCTTCTGCAGATTTATCAGAGCGGCTTCGCGGCCAGCTCCTTGACCCACTTCGGGGTTTCCTTGTCCAGCTTGCTGTCGGTGGTAACGCGAAGGCGGGCAGCGAGGATCTGCAGCTGTTCATCGTCCTGCTGCGGCTGGGCAGACCGTTGCACCGTACGACGTACCTTCTTTGCCTTTCGGGCGTGAAGTGTTCCGCTCATGAGAACTTCCTCTGCTCGTTCGGTGACAGGTTCATTGTCTCGCACGTCGAGACCATCGTCCACGGTTCGGCGTCTCGTCGGACTGTTCCTCGTCCTCCTTGAGGATGATTTGCCAAGCTGTCTGAAACATCTCGGCTTCTTCCTTGCCAGCCAGGTCACTCTTGGCCAGGTGTCCGAGAATAGCCATGCCGTGTTTCTTGCGGGCGAGGTTATCGGAGGTAACGGCTTCCAACGCCCACTGGGCACGGTGCCACCATTCAGATCTCTGCTCGGATTCCCTACGGTGCTTCAGGTTTTGTCGGGCAAAGTAGGCGGCGGCTCGCTTGGCGTCCGCCGCGCTTTTTGGTGCAGTCCACAGATCACCGCGTTAGGGAACCTGCGAGGGCAGCAGCCCCGGCGAGCGCCAGCACGCCCCGCACGGTGTTCGCACGGGTCCATGGCTGCTCGAACGCTTGCCAGGCTAGATCACCAGCGCCCGCGACTCGGGCAAGCCTGTTGTTGAGCGGAACATTCACGGCCGCAGTCACACCGAAGCTGGCGAGCGACAGCACTGCTCCCGCCAACCGCACGAGACCGTAGGTATCCGTAGTACCCGCGGTCAGCCCCGCCACTACCGAAGCGGCAGCGCCGCCGAAGAACAGCACCATGAACGGTGGACGGACCGCCTGGACGTTGATGCGCTGCATGGCGCCGATGGCTTCGCTCCCCGGACGAGAGTTGAGCGCGGGCATCACCATGGAGGAGAACGCAACGTACACCCCGCCTGTTGCGCCAGCGCACACTGCCGCAGTAGTAGTTGCAACGGTTTGAAAGAGATCAGCAGTCATGCACCAAGCAAACCCTGTCTCAGGCAGACTTCCCATAGTTGTACACAGCAGAAGCATACGCGATCGTCTAGAGTTTGCGCTATGGATCCCTTGACGCACTTCCTCGACGGACCTCATGCCCGGCGGGCCTTCGCATTACAGGTGGCGATGAACCCGCCTTGGTCTCTCGATGTCCAGGATCAGGCGCCGTTTACGGTGATGGCTATGCTGACCGGCGGTGCGTGGCTGGCGGCAGACGGGAACTCGACGGCTCTCAGTGCGGGCGATATTGCGCTCGTTCGCGGGCCCGGTCCATATATTGTGGCCGATGAGCCCGGGAGGGCGGCGAGCATCGTCATTCATCCCGGGCAGGCGTGCACCACGCTCCGCGGCGAGCCGGTCCACCTGAGCATGAGCCACGGCGTCCGGACGTGGGGCAACACTGCGTCGGGCGAGACCACCATGCTGATCGGGACGTATGAGACCGACGCCGAGGTCGGCTCCGCGGTGACGGCAGCATTGCCGCGCATCGCCGTCATACCGGCCGGTGCAGTCAATGCCGCGCTGGTGCAGCTACTTGCCTGCGAGGTTGCAACGGACGCTCCCGGACAAGGCAGCGTGATCGATCGGATGCTGGATGTGCTCCTGGTCCATTCCGTGCGTGCGTGGACCGCCGCTCACCCCGAAAGTGCAACAGGCTGGCTGTCAGCGGGTGCTGATGCCGTCGTCGGGCGGGCCCTTGAGCTGCTCCATGAGCTGCCCGCTGAACCGTGGACGCTCGAGTCGCTCGCCCGGCGACTGAATGTATCGCGGGCTACGCTCGCGGCCCGCTTTCGCTCGCGCGTCGGAGAGCCACCCATGACGTACCTGACCAACTGGCGAATGCTTCTGGCCAGCGAACTGCTTGCAGACCCGCACCACACCACGGCGTGGATCGCGGGTGAGATCGGCTACGGCAGCCCCTTCGCGCTGAGCACTGCATTCAAACGGAGGTTCGGAGTGAGCCCAACCGAGTACCGCCGTCGTAAGTTTGCTGCGCCGGCGTAGCGGGGGTTTCGTCCTAGTGTTGTCAGTGAGGGATGAAGTAGAACCAGGCCGCGGGAGGCACCGATGACGCAGTACTCAGCAGGCACTGTCCGGCAGCAGATTCTGGCGGTACTTTCCGCGTGGGGTATGGCTCCGGAGCGCGCGCACATCACCGCCGAAGTAATGGTGGACACCGATCTTGCGGGCATCGATTCCCACGGGATCTCCATGCTGCCCATGTACCAGCGGCTCATCGATGCAGGAAAACTCGACACCCGCGCGGAAGCTGTGATTGAGCGTGAGGGTCCGTCCACCGCCGTCGTCGATGGCGGGCATAATCTTGGGCATTCAGCGATGGTGACCGCAATGCGGCTCGCTGTCTCCAAGGCGCGGGAGACCGGCGTCGGAGTTGTGACCGTACGGCGGTCGCACCACTTCGGGGCGGCTGGCTACTACGCGAGGATCGCCGCGGAATCCGGTCAGATTGGGCTGGTCACCTCGACCACCCCTACCAAGACGGTGGTTCCCACCCGCGGTTCGAGGCCGGTGCTCGGAACCAATCCGCTGGCGTTCGCCGCGCCCAGCGCCAACGAGGCGGAGCCGTTCCTCCTCGATATGTCCACCAGCACCGTCGCGATGAACAAGGTGAAGGTGTACGACTACCTCGAGAAGCCGCTGCCTGCCGGGTGGGTGCTGGACGGCGCCGGCCAACCGGTCACCGACTCCCACGCGGGCTATAGCCAGCTGCGGGATCAGAAGGAAGGCGGCTTGAGTCCGCTCGGCGGGACGGAACAGCTCTCCAGCCACAAGGGATACGGGCTCGCGCTCATGGTCCAGATCCTGGCCGGCGCGCTCGCTGGTGCAACGTTTGCCCCGCTGAGGGAGCCCTCGGATCCGAATGACATTGGTCACTTCTGCCTGGTCATCGATCCCGCGTTTTTCGGGGACGCGGAGCAGTTTGCAGCATCGGTGTCGCAGATTGTCGACCTCCTTCGTGCGGAGCCGCCGGCAGCGCCGGACCGCCCGGTACTGGTGCCCGGGGATATCGAACGGACGGTCCGGACCGAACGGCTGGCGGCCGGCATTCCGCTCAGCGGCGGGCTCGTGAGTCACATTCGCGACATCTGTGACCAGAACGAGGCGCCGTTCCACCTCTAGGTCCGGGCTTGCACATCCTTGGTTGGAGTGTTCGCCTCTGGCGGATGTGACTCGTCAAAGACGCCGCATACTGTTTTTCCGGGGATGAGTCCAGAAAATACGTGTAGCCTGTTGCAGCACCTCAAGCAGCAAAGGACAAACGAGCACCCATGGCTACGGATTACGACGCACCGCGCGTACGCGAAGAGGATCAGCCGGCCAACGAGTCGCTGGAGGCACTCAAAGCCCAGCGCAGCGCCTCCACTCAGAATTCGGCGATCGATGCAGATGAGACAGACACAGCTGAAGGCCTGGATCTGCCTGGCGCTGTCCTCGAAGAGGAACTTCAGATACAGGTCATCCCGGAACAGCAGGATGAATTCACCTGCATGTCCTGTTTCCTGGTTCGACACCGTTCACAGCTCGCCCGGGAAAAGAACGGCAACAAGTACTGCGCCGACTGCGAGGGATAGTTCCGTCTAACCGCCCGGTAAGAAACGCCTCACCGGGCGGTTAGGCAACAGCACGGCCGTTAGACGACCCCGAGCGCCAGCATCGCGTTGGCAACCTGCACAAAACCGGCGATATTGGCGCCCGCAACATAGTTGCCCGGCAGTCCGTACTCGTCAGCCGTGGTAGCGCACCTCTCATGGATGTTGGCCATGATTTCCTCCAGCCGGCGCTCGGTGTGCTCAAAGGTCCACGCATCGCGGCTGGCGTTCTGCTGCATCTCCAAAGCCGACGTCGCCACACCTCCGGCGTTTGCCGCCTTGCCCGGACCGAAAAGGATCTTCGCATCCTGGAACAACTCAATCGCCTCAGGCGTGCTCGGCATGTTGGCACCTTCAGCCACGGCAATCAGTCCGCGTGAGAGCAGGCGCTTCGCGGCGACGTCGTCCAATTCATTCTGGGTGGCGCACGGCAGCGCGACGGTCGCGTCCACATCCCAGATGGAACCGTCCTGGACGAACACCGCTCCTGACCCGCGCTGCTCGGCGTAATCACTGACGCGCAGACGCTGGTTTTCCTTGATGTCGCGGAGGAGTTCGACGTCGATACCCTGCTCCTCGACGACGTAACCGGAGGAATCGGAGCAGGTGATGACATTGGCGCCCATCGACTGCGCCTTGGCGATTGCGTGCAGCGCCACGTTGCCGGAACCGGACACAACCACGCGCTGGCCCTCGAAGCTCAGGCCGCGGGTTGCGAGCATCTCCTTGGCGAAGAGGACGGCACCGAAGCCGGTTGCCTCCGGACGAACCAGTGAACCGCCCCAGCCGGTGCCCTTGCCGGTCAGAACGCCCGACTCGTAGCGGTTGGTGATCCGCTTGTACTGGCCGAACATGTAACCGATCTCGCGGGTGCCCACGCCGATATCCCCGGCGGGCACATCCGTGTATTCACCGATGTGACGGTAGAGCTCCAGCATGAATGACTGGCAGAAGCGCATGACCTCGCCGTCGCTGCGGCCACGGGGGTCGAAATCGGATCCGCCCTTGCCGCCGCCGATGGGCATGCCCGTGAGCGCGTTCTTGAAGATCTGCTCGAAACCCAGGAACTTGACAATCCCGAGGTATACCGAGGGGTGGAAGCGGAGGCCGCCCTTGTAGGGGCCGAGTGCGGAGTTGAACTCAACGCGGAAACCACGGTTGATGCGGACCTTGCCCGCGTCATCGACCCAGGGCACGCGGAAGATGATTTGCCGCTCAGGCTCGCAGATCCGCTCGAGGATGGATGCCTGGACAAACTCGGGGTGCTTCTTGAGCACCGGGCCGAGGGAATCGAAGACCTCGTCCGCGGCCTGGTGGAATTCCGTTTCACCGGGGTTCCGGCGTACTACGTCGTTGCGGATCGCTTCTATTGTCGAGTCCATTCGACTCTCCTATCGCTGCTGAGGTACCCGGGAAAGGATAGCGCCGGAGGAAAGCGCCCTCCGAATGTTTCCTTCATGTGAACTCAGGTAGAACATGATAATGAACACACAGAACGGTTCCGCTCTCCGATCAGTCCTGACGACGCCTCGCCGGGCGCACCGCCATAGCGATCAGCCAGAAAACCACCAGGGCGACGGCCGCAGCGGAAACCCACACCACAATCGTGGTGCCCATACCTTGGTTTGACACCTCCGCCGCCGTCTCGCTGGCTTCCTCCTGAACGTACTGGTCGACGACGGGGGCCAGGAGGACATCCGAGGCCCCCTCAAGTGTCTGCCGCAGGGCTGCCGAGGTTGCCTCCTCCGCTCCCAGCCGCCAGTCGACGGTTCGGCCCTCCGCTTCAGGCTCCGGACGGACAAGCTCCAGCCACGAGATCATCCCGATCTCGGGATATTCCTCAGCGATGGCAGGATCGAAAAGCTGCTCAAGCCACGCCGTCTTGATGTCCGTTTCTTCTGCGCTGTCGGGGTCCGCCGGGTCATAGAGCGCAGCTGTCTGCACGAAGAAGCGCTGGCCCCGCTCCGCCCCGTACTCCTTCGCGAAATCGATCGTCGGTGCTCCGGGCGGCATGCCGTACGTTCCTTCGAGCTGCCTCCGGAACTTATCCTGCTCGGGAAGCACGGAGGTAATGATCGCTCCCGAATACTCGCGGGGATCGTCGATGTCCGCGATCGCACCCGGCTCGTAGCTGCCGTAGTGGTACATGCTCAGCCCCACCCAGTCCACTGCGTCATCACCAGGGTAATAGGGCCGGTAGGGGTCGTCGCCGGTCTCGACCAACCCGTTGCCGTTGGTATCGAGCGCCTGGATCTTGGCGTCCTCGCTTCCTTCAAGGGCGCCGTATGACTCCGTGAAGGGATAGCCGGCTGCATACGACGGCGCCCACAGCATCGCCGCGGACGGCGCACCGGCGTGCACAGCCGAAGCGACGGTCTGGAAAGCCGACACATAGTCCTCGGGCTGCTGCCCCCACTCATACCAGGTACCGTTCATTTCCGGCGCGAACCGGACAAAGAAGGCAGTGCCATATTCTTCACCGGCGAGCTCCAGCACCCCAGCAAGGTCCGTGGCGTCATTCTCGGTGAGTTCGGCGAGCGGTTTCGATGGTTCAAGGGTGACAACAACGGCGGAACCCAGCGTGGCAGCCTGCAGCGCAGTGTCACGAAGGTCCCGCACGAGGGCTTCCTGCAACGGATAGGAGAACGGCCTGCTGAAGAACGACGGCGTCACGCCGGTCTGATCCACATACCCGGCCGCATCGGCACCGGACCAATCAAGCTCGGGGCCGAAGTACCGGCCATCCTCCAACTCCGTCGGCGCCAAGGGTTGCACCGGGCTCTGCCTGCCGACTACCCCGGATTCATTGGCTGGCGGCACGGCCCACGCAAAGGGTCCGCCCGCTCCCTGTGTCACCAGCAGAGCCAGCGCCATCGCCAGTGAAGACCGGATGGCTGCCCACACCGCCGTCATACGTAACCCTGAGACATGATGAGACCGCTTTCCGCTGAGGCACCGCCGGCTCGTCATCGCAGCGCTGTGAGCAGATATCGCGCAGTCAGCTGGAAGACGAGGATGCAATCGAGATAATTCACTGAGACCATTCAGTGAGAACCAAATTACCTGACTGGAGCGAAGGCATGACCAATCTGGACGTGCATCCTGAGGAGATCGTCTGCCGAGGGGATCGGGCACCGTTGACCGCCGAACTGCTGGTCCCCCGCGACGTACCGCTCGGTGGTCCGCGGGCAATGACCGTGCGCCGGACACTGCCACAGCGCCGGCGCAGCCTGATCGGGTCATGGTGCTTTCTGGACCACTACGGGCCGGACCCGGTGTCCGCCTCGGGCGGAATGAAGGTCCCCCGGCACCCGCATACCGGCCTGGCCACCGTGAGCCTGCTCTTCACTGGTGGAGTCAGCCATCGCGATTCCTCCGGCGCCGATGCCCTGGTGCGTCCCGGCGAGGTCAACCTCATGATCGCCGGTCGCGGGATCTCGCATCAGGAGTTCTCCACCCCAGACACCTCGCTCCTCCACGGTGTGCAGCTCTGGTACGCCCTGCCCGATTCAACCCGGCACATGCCGCCCACCTTTGAGCACTACGAACCGGAGCCGGTCACCGGCGAGGGAACCACGCTGCGGGTCTTCATCGGCTCTCTGGCGGGTTCGGCTTCCCCGATCGAAACCTACACACCGCCGCTGTTGGCCGCCGAGATCAATCTGGAGTCCGGTGCCCGCCTGGAACTGCAGCTGACCCCCGCCTTCGAGCACGGCGTGTTGCTGGATGCCGGTGATCTGACCCTCAACGGGTCGCAGGTGCCGGTGAACCATCTTGCCTACTTGCCTGTCGGGGAGCAGTCCCTCACGGTCGAGGCCGGAGCGGACCCGGTACGGCTCATCCTGATCGGCGGCGAACCGCTGGGCGAGCAGATCGTGATGTGGTGGAACTTCGTCGGCCGCTCGCATGAAGAGGTGGTCGCTTACCGCGCTGCCTGGCAAGCGGAAATTGGTGCCGAACCGGCACTGTCGCAGGACTCAACGTACGACGACGGCGCTCCCTACCCGCGCTTCGGCCCCTTCCCTGCCGGTCAGCCGAAACCGCTACCGGCACCGACGATGCCGGCAGTCCAGTTGCGCCCCCGCGGCTGAGAACGACGCCCCTCGCGCTTCGGGTTACGCCTACAACCGCCCTACCAACGCAGGAAAGTAGCGGTATACGCGAAGCTTTTCCTCAATCGATGGCCATCTCCTTGGCCCATGCCGCTTTCTCACGTAGCGTCGCAGTGACGCCGGAGTTGTGCCGAGGTTCCCGCAGGGAACGGGCAAGTCGGGGTCGGCCAATCTCGTCCTCTCTTGCAAAGGTCTCACATGAACGCTCCCTCTGCCCGCGTCCGGAAAATCGCTGCCCTGAGTGCCGGCCCAATCGCCGTGCTGCTGGCCGGAGGGATGGTGTGGCAGGGCTCGCAGGCCGCTTTCACCGCCACCACCCGCAACGCAGGTAACGCCTGGAGCACCGGTACGGTCATGCTCACCGACGACGACGCCGGCCGAGCAGCCTTCACCGCCGAAGGAATTGTTCCCGGCGACTCGGGGGAGAAATGCATCGTTGTGACGTCCGGATCGAACGTTGCCGGCGAAGTCCGCGCCTACACGCAGAACCTGTCCCCGTCTGCAGCAGGCCTCGAGAATCACATCATCTTCGACGTGGAACAGGGCACGGGCGGGTCCTTCAACGACTGCACGGGGTTTGCTCCCACGCCGGATACCCAACCGGGCGCGCCCATCTCCGCTCTAGCCCAGATGAACAACAACTACCTCAACGGCGGGTCTGCCTGGACCACCACGGGCAACCCAGGCGAAAGCCAAGTTTACCGCGGCTCCTGGAAGTTCGACACCACCGGCCTCTCCCAGCAGCAGATCGATGCGCTGCAGGGATCCCGGATCAGCATCGACCTGGTGTGGGAACTGCAGACCGAAGAAACTCCGACGCCGTAGCCGGCGCCCGTGACTGCACGGGACCGCCCCCACTCCTCCACCGGGTTCGCCAGCGGGTGGGGTCCGCTCCTCATCGTCTCTTTCGCTCGCGCCTACCTGGCCTTCCTGCTCAGCCTCGCCTTCATGGCGTTGCTGCCTTCCCTCATGGGGTGGCAAGGAACGGTAGTCCAGAGCGGGTCCATGGAACCGCACATCAGCACCGGTGACGTCGTCCTCCTCAGCGAACTCCAGCAGGAGATGCCGGTGCCCATGGGCGGTGTGGTCAGTTTCCGCACCGAGACCGGGTCCGGTGGCGATCCGGAACGCGCCGTCCTCCACCGGATCGTCGCTGCGAACCAGGACGGCACCTTCGTCACGGCCGGGGACGCTAACGCCGTTGTCGACAGCACACCGCTGGGACGTGAACGGATCACGGGGCAGGCGCGACTGCTGGTGCCTTATGTCGGGCTGCCTGGCTACTGGCTCGGCACCGGACACCTGCCCGCGCTCGCTATCTGGTCGGTCGCAACGCTGGCCGCGCTTGTTGCCGTCGCGCTGTCGATCCCGGGCCGCTTCCGCAGCACCGACCCGCCTTCCCACGGGGACCCGAACCCCGATCTCGTAGCGCAGCAAGTTCCCGCTGCCGCTGGAAGCGGATTGTCCAGGCGAAACCTGCTCAGCGCTGTCCCGCTGCTCGCTCTTCCGGCGGCTGCCGCAACCGCCTTCGGCGCCCGGCCGATTGACGCCTACTTCAGCGGTCGGGCAGCGAATTCAGGCAACAGCTGGCAAGCCGCCGCCTCCTTTGGGTCCCGCATGTACAACAATTACCGGGCAGTGATCGCTCCCGATTCACCGTGGGCGTACTACCCGCTGGACGAGGCCCCCTCCATTTTCGTCGCCCAGGATGCCTCGGGGAATAACAGGGACGCGATGTACAGCTACTTCGGCGTCACGAACAGCGTCCCCGGTGCGCTGACCGGCGAAACCAACTTCGCCATCACCCATAGCGGGACACCCACTTCAACGTTCTCAACCCCGGGACCCATACCTGGTCCCCAGGCCTTCACCATTGAACTGTGGTTCCGGACGGGCAGCGGTCAGGGTGGCGAGCTGGCAGGGTTCGGTGACACCCGTACCGGAGCCAGCGGCAGGTATGACAGGAACCTGTACATGGGGTCGGACGGGAAACTGAACTTCGGCACCTACACCGGTGTCACCCACGTCATCACCAGCCCTGCCAGCTACAACGACAGCGTCTGGCATCACGTTGCAGCCACACTGGGACCGGCAGGGATGGCTCTCTACATCGACGGGCAGTTGGTCGGGTCCAATCCCAACCGGGCGGCCGAGTCGTACAACGGGTACTGGCGGATCGGCGGAGACAACCTCGCTGGTTGGCCCAACCGGCCCACCAATACGTACTTCACGGGCAGTCTCGACGAGATTGCCATCTACCCCGCACCGCTGAGCGCCACCAGGATAGGCGCGCATCACCGGGCAGCCCTCGCCACAACAACCGGCAATTACGCCGTCGAAGTCCTGGCGGACGCGCCCGGATATCACTACCACCTTGAAGAAGGCGGACCCGGGGCTCTGGTTGATTCCTCCGGGAACCGCCGGGACACTACGTACCCTTCCGGTGGAGTCACCTACAGCGTGCCTGGGCCCTTGACGAAAATGAACAACCGGGCGGCGCAGTTCGACGGCTCCGGCGGCTCGCTCATCACAGCAACCCGGCACGACAACCCGCAGACTTTCAGCATCGAAGCCTGGTTCAACACCACCACCGATCAAGGCGGACAGATCATCGGGTTCGCGAATAACACCAGCATCACCAGCGTTTCCCGGCACGACCGCACCGTATTCATGCTCAACAGCGGGCACCTCGCCTTCGGCATCCGGCCCAACACACGCAGAGCGATCTTCACCGATAGCCAGTACAACGACGGCGCCTGGCACCACGTCGTTGCCAGCCTCTCCACCAATGGAATGTTCCTGTACGTCGATGGCGAGCTGCTCGCCTCTGACACACGGTGGACCCACACCGATGCGTACAGCGGACACTGGCAGATCGGTGCAGGGCAACTCGCCAATTGGCCCGCCAGGCCTACCAGCAACTACTTCGCCGGCCGTCTCGACGAAGTTGCCGTCTATACCAGTGCACTGACGCCTGCCCAGGTGAGGGTTCACTACAGCGCGCAGAGCGACGGCTGAGCAGGTCCATACCTAGCACTGCTATGCTTCATACACCTAACACCTCTAGGTATGTGGAGTAGCAGTGCGCATCGACAAAGACCTCGTGGCGGCCTCCGCCACCCCGCTCGTCCTGGGCATCCTCGCGGAGGGCGATCTCTACGGGTACGCCATCCTCAAGCGCGTCGGCGAGCTGTCCGGTGGGAGCATGCAATGGACCGACGGCATGCTTTATCCACTCCTGCACAGGCTGGAGCGGCTCGGCTACGTCAACGCAAGGTGGGGCACCTCGGACGCCGGCCGCCGTCGTAAGCACTACGCCATCACGGAGACCGGGCGGGAAGCCCTCGCTGAACGCCAGCAGCAGTGGACCGTGGTCGCCGACGCACTGCGTCAGGTCTGGCACGCCTCCCCCACGCCACCGGCAGTGACGGAGGGGTGGGCGTGATGGCAGCTCATGCAGAGCTGGAGGCTCAGATTGACCGGTGGCGCAGCTACGTTCAGCGCCGCCGGGCCATCTCCCCCGCCGACGTCGACGAGCTAGAAGACCACCTCCGCGAACAAATCGCCGAGCGCCAAGCCACTGGACTTGATGACGAGGAAGCCTTCCTCGTTGCGATCAAGCGTCTCGGAAACCTCGACGCCGTCTCGCAGGAATTCGCACGCGAACACTCGGACCGGCTGTGGAAGCAGCTTGTCCTCCTTCCGGAGAAAACACCCGACGACGACGGCAGCACCCCTGCGTGGCGCGAGCTGGCAGTCGTTCTCGCGCTGGCCGTGGGTGCGGGGATCGCAGTCAAGGTTGGGTTCCTCCTGATCGAAAACGAGAACGTATTCGCACGGAACCTAGGGTTGCTGGTAGTCCCCTTCATCGCCGGCTACTTCACATGGAAGCGGCGGCTGACGCCGCGAGCCGGCGCTGCACTCCTGATCCCCTATGGTGTCCTCGCAGTGATCCTCAATGCCTATCCGTTCTCCGTTGGCGGGTCCACGGAGTTGCTCGCGGTGCTGCATGCTCCGGTGATCCTGTGGCTCCTGGCTGGACTGGCGTACGTCGGCGGGCGATGGCGCTCCGACAGCCGCCGCATGGACTTTGTCCGTTTCACGGGCGAGTTCGCGATCTACTACACCCTGCTTGCCCTCGGCGGCGCCGTGTTGATTGGCCTGACGCTCGGCGCCTTCACTCTCATCGGCACCGATCTTGAACCGGTCCTGGCCGAGTGGATCCTGCCCTTTGCCGTGCCCGGCGCACTGGTGGTGGCGGCCTGGCTTGTCGAAGCCAAACAGAACGTCGTCGAGAATATCGCTCCGGTCCTCACGCGCATCTTCACACCGCTGACCATCGTGATGCTGCTGGCGCTCCTGGGCGTCATCGCCGCTGCCGGCGGCCTGGTGGACGTCGAACGCGAGCTGCTCATTCTCATGGACGCGATCCTGATCCTGGTGCTGTCCCTGCTGCTGTACTCGATCTCCGCGCGGGATTTCCTCGCCCGGCCCGGCTTCTTCGACGCGTTGCAGCTGGTCCTTGTCATTGCAGCCATCGCTGTGGACGCCGTCATGCTGACTGCGATGCTCACCCGCATTGCCGAGTTTGGCTTCAGTCCCAACAAGATCGCCGCCCTCGGCCTCAACCTCCTGCTCTTGGTGCATTTGGTGCGCGCCGCCTGGCTGACCGTCGGGTTCCTGCGGGGACGGCGCCCATTCGGGCAGCTCGAAAACTGGCAGACGCGGTACTTGCCGGTTTATGGCGCGTGGGGCGCCGTCGTCGTCGTTCTTTTTCCGCCTGTCTTCGGCTTCATCTGATCAGAAGTCGAACATCTCCCCTAGCCAGTTGTCCTTCTTCTTGCGGTACGGCTTGCGTCCGTACTGGTCCTCACCCCGGCGGTCGTTGCTGTAGCGGCGGGCATCATCATCGTAGCGGCGTCGGTAGTCGTCATCTCTACGGCCGTAGTCATCATCCCTGCGCTCGGCTCCCAGCAGCGGGGAAGGCAGCGGCGGGGCGATGGGCGGTGCGCTCGGCGCGTGAGCAGTTAGCGGCTGAGGCTAGGGCTGCGGTTGTGCCGGCTGCATGACCG